>NZ_VWWC01000002.1:0-153308 GCF_011753175.1 Burkholderia sp. Cy-637
TCATCGCGGCGCGACGGCGCGCACCGTCGACGTGCTGACGGCGCTGCTGCCGCCGCCTGGCGCCGCCGCGCGCGACGAGGCCTGGACGGCCTGAGCGCGCGCCATCGGAGGGGCGCATCGCCCCGAGCGAAGACGGTCGGCATTGCCGGCCGTTCGCACGTTTACGCGTTCAGCAAACCCTTCTTCTCGATGAAGGCGATCACCTCGGCCACGCCTTCCAGCGCCTTCAGGTTGGTCATCACGTAGGGGCGCTCGCCGCGCATCTTGCGCGTGTCGGAGGCCATGATCTCCAGGTTCGCGCCCACCAGCGGCGCGAGGTCGGTCTTGTTGATCACCAGCAGGTCCGACTTGGTGATGCCGGGGCCGCCCTTGCGCGGGATCTTCTCGCCGCCGGCCACGTCGATCACGTAGATCGTCAGGTCCGACAGCTCGGGGCTGAAGGTGGCCGCGAGATTGTCGCCGCCCGACTCGATGAACACGATGTCGGCATCGGGGAAGCGGCCCAGCATGCGATCGACGGCCTCGAGGTTGATCGAGGCGTCCTCGCGGATCGCCGTGTGCGGGCAGCCGCCGGTCTCGACGCCCATGATGCGTTCCTCGGGCAGGGCGCCCGCCACGGTCAGCAGGCGCTGGTCTTCCTTGGTGTAGATGTCGTTGGTGATCGCCACCAGGTCGTAGCGCTCGCGCATCGCCTTGCAGAGCATCTCGAGCAGGGTGGTCTTGCCGGAGCCGACGGGGCCGCCGATGCCCACGCGCAGCGGCGGCAGTTTCTTGGTACGGCGGGAGGAAGCGGAGGGCGTGTTCATGGTCGTGCGTTCAGGAGCGGAACAGTCGGGAGTACTGGGTTTCGTGCCGCGCCGACAGGATGCCGAGCAGCGGCGCGAAGGTGTTGATCGCCTCGGGCGGCGTGGCCAGCGCGCGGCGCACCGCGGCCGCGATGGTGCCGCGCAGCGAGACCAGGATCTTCTGGCCGGCGAGCTGGCCGAGCGGCACCGCCTTGAGCGCGGCGGCGGCCTGGTTCTCGACCCAGCCGAAGGCATAGGCGGTCAGCGTCGCGTCGGGCGCCGCATCGTGCGCGGCGGCCGCGAAGGCATAGGCGGTGGGCAGCGCGATGGGGCGCATCGCGGCCAGCGTGGCGCGCTGCGCGGCGTCGCCCCATTCGAGCGAGCCGCACAGCTGGGCGAGCGACCAGCCCATCTGCTCGGTCTCGCGGCGCAGTTCGGCCGATTCGCGGCTGGCGATGAATTCCGCATTGGCGTCGAGCAGCGCCTCGGTGTCGTGCCGGCGCCAGCGTTCGAGCTGGTGCGCGACCAGCGGCAGCTCGCCGAGCGCGAGCACGTCGGCCAGGCCGCTGGCGATCCAGTCGCGCGCGCTGTCGGCGTCGCGGATCAGCTCGGCGTCGAGCGCGGCCTCGAAACCCTGCGAATAGCTGAAGGCGCCGATCGGCAGGGCCGGCGAGGCCAGGTGCAGCAGCGCGACGAGTTCAGTCGTGTCCATGGTCGTGGCAATGCTTGCAGTCGTCGCCGTGCCGGTGCTCGTGATCGTGCCGATGTTCGTGCGGATGCGTGTGCGAGGCCGCGCCGTGGGCATGTTCGTGGTCGTGCGAATGCGAATGGGCGTGGCCGTGTTCGTGAGCCGCCCCGTGGTGGGCGTGGTCATGGCCATGCTGATGCGTGTGCGCGCCGTGCGCATGCGCATGATCGTGCCCGTGCGCATGATCGTCGTGATCGTGGCCGTGCCCGTGCGCATGTCCGTGATGCTCGCCATACACCTGCTGCGCGAGCGCGTAGTCTTCCGCGAAGCTCGCGTCGTGGCCGTGCCGATGACCGCCGCCATACGCGCCCGCCTCGGGCTGGAACGGCGCCTCGACGCGTTCGACGCGCGCGCCGAGCCGCGTCAGCATGTCGGCCAGCACCGGATCGTATTCGAGCTTGAGCGTGTCCAGGCCGATCTCGACCGGCGTGTGGCGATTGCCGAGATGGTAGGCCGCGCGCGTGAAGGTCAGCGCATCGGGCGCGCGTACCCGCATCACCGCCTCGGCGGCGGCCACCACGCGCACCAGCGCGCCGTCGTCGGCCACCAGCACGTCGCCGTCGGCCAGCACGGTGCCGCGCGGCAGCACCACGGCCAGCTCCTCGCCGCTGTCGAGCGTGGCCGCGAAGCGGCTGCGGCAGCGCGCGTCGTAGGCCAGCGTGAGGGTCGGCGCGCGGGCCACCAGCGAGGCGGCCAGCTTCACGTTCGGGGCAATGCGTTTGTCGAGAGTGCGCATGAAACGTAATCGGAATTCGGTCAGAACAGGAAGTAGCGCTGCGCCATCGGCAGCACCGTGGCGGGCTCGCAGGTCAGCAACTGGCCGTTGGCCACCACGTCGTAGGTTTCGGGGTCGACCGTGATGCTCGGCCGCCAGGCGTTGTGGATCATGTCGGCCTTGGTCACCGTGCGGCAGCCGCGCACCGCCACCACCTGCTTGGCCAGCCCGTAGCGCGCGGCCACGCCGCGATCGGCCGCCAGTTGCGAGACGAAGGTGAGCGAGGTGCGCCCGAGCGCGCCGCCGCGGGTGGCGAACATCTCGCGGAAATGCACCGGCTGCGGGGTCGGGATCGAGGCGTTCGGGTCGCCCATCTGGGCCACCGCGATCATGCCGCCCTTGAGGATCATGGCCGGCTTCACGCCGAAGAAGGCCGGCTCCCACAGCACCAGGTCGGCCCACTTGCCCGGCTCGATCGAGCCGACCTCGTGGGCGATGCCGTGCGTGAGCGCCGGGTTGATGGTGTACTTCGCGACGTAGCGCTTGGCGCGGAAATTGTCGTTGCGCGCGCCGTCCTCGGGCAGCCGGCCGCGCTGCACCTTCATCTTGTGCGCGGTCTGCCAGGCGCGGATGATCACCTCGCCCACCCGGCCCATCGCCTGCGAATCCGAGGACATCATCGACAGCGCGCCGAGGTCGTGCAGGATGTCCTCGGCGGCGATGGTCTCGCGGCGGATTCGCGATTCGGCGAAGGCCAGGTCCTCGGCGATCGACGGATCGAGGTGATGGCAGACCATCAGCATGTCGAGGTGCTCGTCGAGCGTGTTGATCGTGTAGGGCCGCGTCGGGTTGGTCGACGAGGGCAGCACGTTCAGCTCCGAGCAGACCTTCAGGATGTCGGGCGCATGGCCGCCGCCGGCACCCTCGGTGTGATAGGTGTGGATCGTGCGGCCCTTGAAGGCGGCCACCGTCGATTCGACGAAACCGCCCTCGTTGAGCGTGTCGGTGTGGATCGCCACCTGCGTATCGGTTGCGTCCGCAACCGTCAGGCAGTTGTCGATGGCCGCCGGCGTGGAGCCCCAGTCCTCGTGCAGCTTGAGGCCGATCGCGCCGGCCGCGATCTGTTCCTCGGCCGGCTGCGGCAGGCTCACGTTGCCCTTGCCGAGGAAGCCGATGTTGATCGGCCAGCCGTCGGCGGCCTGCAGCATGCGCTCGAGGTGCCAGGGCCCCGGCGTGCAGGTGGTGGCATTGGTGCCGGCCGCGGGCCCGGTGCCGCCGCCGATCATGGTGGTCACGCCCGAGGCCAGCGCCTCGTCGATCTGCTGCGGGCTGATGAAGTGGATGTGGGTGTCGATGCCGCCGGCCGTGACGATCATGCCCTCGCCGGCGATCACCTCGGTGCCCGCGCCGATCGCGATGGTCACGCCGGGCTGGATGTCGGGGTTGCCGGCCTTGCCGATCGACTGGATGCGGCCGTCCTTGATGGCGATGTCGGCCTTGACGATGCCCCAGTGATCGAGGATCACCGCATTGGTCACCACCGTGTCGGCCACTTCCGCCGCGACGCGCTGCGACTGGCCCATGCCGTCGCGGATCACCTTGCCGCCGCCGAACTTCACTTCCTCGCCGTAGATCGTGCAGTCGCGCTCGACCTCGATCAGCAGTTCGGTGTCGGCGAGGCGGATGCGGTCGCCGGTGGTCGGGCCGAACATTTCCGCGTACGCGCGGCGGCTCAAGCGTAGTGTCATGGTGTCGAATCCTTGGGGCGCCCGGCCGGGGCCGGGCTGCGAACGATGGGAGGGCGCGGGGGCCGGCCTGGCGGGCTCAGAGCTTGCCCATCACCTTGCCCTGGAAGCCGTAGACGATGCGATCCCCCGCCAGCTCGACCAGCTCGACGGTGCGCGTCTGGCCGGGCTCGAAGCGCACGGCGGTGCCGGCGGCGATATTGAGCCGGTAGCCGCGCGCGGCGGCGCGATCGAAGGACAGCGCGTCGTTGACTTCGTGGAAGTGGTAGTGCGAGCCGACCTGCACCGGCCGGTCGCCGGTATTGGCGACCGCCAGCGTGAGCGTGGCGCGGCCGACGTTGAGCTCATGCTCGCCGTCGTCGGTGAGGATTTCGCCGGGGATCATGGTGGGCCTCAGGGAATCGGGTGATGGACGGTGACCAGCTTGGTGCCGTCGGGAAACGTCGCCTCGACCTGGATGTCGGGAATCATCTCGGGCACGCCGTCCATCACGTCCTCGCGCGTGAGCAGGGTGGTGCCGTAGTGCATCACCTCGGCCACGGTCTTGCCGTCGCGGGCGGCTTCCATCAGCGCCGCGGTGATGAACGCGACCGTCTCCGGGTAGTTGAGCTTCAGCCCGCGGGCGCGGCGGCGCTCGGCCAGCAGCGCGGCGGTGAAGATCAACAGCTTGTCCTTCTCTCGTGGGGTCAGCTTCATGAAAGCCTAATGTTTAGCTAGACGTAATGATTCGCGCGTGTGTTGCAGACATGGCAAGCGATCCTAGCATCGCGACCGGTGGCCCGCATGAGGTTCTGTCTGAATGCAAGCCGTGTGCCATGCGGTAGTGCGCTGCGCGGCCCGTTTGCGTGCGCGCGCTCACCGCGCCGGTGCGCGGGGCCGGCGCGGTGCATCGAGATGGTGCGAGGAAGAGAGGGAAGGGGGAGGAGAGCCTCAGGTCTGCCAGAGCCGCAGCGGTTTCGCCTCGACGCCGTGCACCACCGGGCGCAGCCGCGTCCACTGCTCGACGAACAACTGCTGCAGCGCCTCGACCGAGCCGGCCAGCGCGCGCACCAGCATCACGCGCGGCGCGACGCAGGTGGCGCCGGCGCGCAGCGTGTCGGTGAAGGGCAGCGTCGGCGCCAGCGATTCCGCCAGCGCGTCGGTGCAAGCGTCGCCGATCGCCCACAGCGTGCCGTATACGGGGAAGCCGGCCAGCCCTTGCGGTGTCTCGCGCAGCGGCTCGGTCGCGCCCAGGTGCGCGCGCTCGACCCAGAGCGGCTGGCCGTCGGCACCGACGATGCGCGCATACGAGGCGATGCGGCCCACCGACCAGGTTTCGCCGGCGGCCTGCCTGCCCAGTTGCGAGACGTCCCAGCCGATCACGCTGGCGCGTTCGCCGAGCGTCAGCGAAAACTCCAGCGAGGCCTGGGCCGCGTCGAAGAACAGGTTGTTCTGCGGCAGCCAGTCCAGGCGTGCGTCGTCGCCCACCTCGACGGCGATGCGCTGCCGCGCGTCCAGGCCGTTGGACTTGTACCACTTGGTGGCGCCCGGCGTGGTGATCACCGCATGCGAGCCGGCGCCGACGCGCACCGCGATGTCGAGCCGGTCGCCGCCGGCCACGCCGCCGGGCGGATGCACGATCACCGCGTGGCAGATCGCGTCGCCTTCGGGATAGAGCGGGCGCTGGATCCGCAGCGGCCCGTCGTGGCGGCGGTGTACCAGCGCCGTGCGTTGCGCGGATTGCCGCTCGAAGCCGAGCTCGAGCGTGGCGCGCCAGGATTTCTTCGCGGCGGCACCGGTGGTGGCGCTATCGGGTGAGGCGGGGGCGTGCGGATCGTGAGCGGACATCGAACGAACGGAAAGGCATCGGGCAAGGGACCGGGCGAGCGAGCCGCGCGATCCGGACAATCCGGAACCGGCCGCCTGGCTGCTGCGCTTCGACTGCGTTCCGGCGCGGCTCCTGCCGCGCGCCGACATGCTACCTCAGGCGGCCATGCCGGCGCGCGCGGATCAATATTGCGGCCCCGGCTCAGCCGCGTGCCGGCGAGGCGGTCCAGCGATCGCCGAGCAGCGCGCGGTAGCTCGCGTACATGCCCAACACGACCAGCGCGGCCAGCAGCGGCGTGACCACCAGGGCGCGCAGGGCCACCGGCAGCCACGGCGCGGCCAGCGCGTCGGCGCCCAGCGCGAGGGCATGGACCAGCGCGACCGGCAGGTTGCGCAGCACGGCGCGCGCGCTCGCCAGCATCGCCTCGCCGGCCGATGCGCGGCGCAGCACCACCAGGGCCGGCGCGAACCAGAACAGGGCGAGCGCCAGCGCGTAGCAGGGCAGCGCCACCAGCAGTGACAGCGCCTCGGCCTCGAGCGGGTCGGCCGGCACCAGGTGCGACTGGCGCAGGCCATGCGCGGCCGCGTAGCCGGCACCGGCGATCGCGGCCGTCGCGCAGCCGATCGCCAGCAGCGTGTTGCGATGCTCGGCCACCGCGAGCCAGGCCTCGCCGAACGACCAGGCTCGCGCATGGGTGGCGCGTTCCTGCATCAGCACCAGCACGGCGGCCGCCAGCGGCGCGGCCATCGGCGCGAGCAGCGCGAGGCGCGGCGCGAGTTCGAACAGGGTGGCCGTGTCGGCGCAGGCGAGCAGCGCGAACAGCCACCAGACGGGCCGCTGGCGCGCGATCGACAGCCCGTGCGCGAGCCAGCCGGGCAATTGGCGAATCGATACGCCGCGCGGCGTGCCGCGGCGACGCGGATCGTAGGGGCGCGCGACGGCTGCCGCGCTGGAAGCGATGTGCCGGTTCATGACCGTTTCCTCTCGATGAAAAAACACTGCATGAGTCAGGGGGATGGCGCGCCGCGTCAGGCCGCGCCGGTGTCGAGTCGTTCGGTGATGCGTTCGGCCTGGCGGCGCACGTAGCGCACCAGGCCGCGCCAGGTGGCGCGGGTCAGCAGCAGGCAGAGCCAGAGGCCGAGCAGGCCGCTGACCAGCATCGCGAAGCCGTAGAGCAGGGTGCCGATGCGCTCGCCGTGCGAGCCGACGATCACCAGCCGGTCGCGTCCGCTGCCGAGCGCGACGTGGTTGCGGTCGATCTCGATCGAGTCATCGCCGCTCTTCAGGCTCAGGTGCGGGGTGTCGCCCGCGACGAAGGACATGCTGCCGTCGCGGTCCCGGATGTCCCAGGCCATCGACTCGGGCTTGCCGCCCACGCGCGCGGCCGAGACCTTGTCGCCCTGCTTGTCGCGCAGCTCGAGCGCCACCACGTCGATGCGCCGGATCGACCAGCTTTCGCCCTCGACGGTGAACAGCGCGCGCGAGCCGCCGACCGCCTCGACGTGCAGCTTGCCGTCGCGATTGTTCAGCTCGAGGGGCCCCGCCGTGGTGACGATCGATACATGCGTGCCGGCTTGCGGGCGCAGCACGAAGCGCTCGCCGTCCACCCGCAGGTCGGGCACGTTCAGGTGCGCCAGCAGCGCTTCGGTGCTCGCCGCGGCGGTGCCGGCCTGGCTCGCCTTCGGTGCCTCGGGGGCGGGCGGAGCCTGTGGCGCGCTCGCGGCGGCGGACTTCTCGTCGTCATCGTCGTCGTCTTCGTCCGCGTCGCGACGGGCGGCGGCCTTCGCGCCGGCGCGGCCGTCGTCGGAGCCGGCCTCGATGCTGAACGGGATGAAGTCGGCCGAGGGCCAGCCGAACAGGTGATGGCTGCCGAGCATCAGCACGATCGCCAGGCCCGCGGCGAACAGCCCCGCCGACAGCGCATAGGCGGCGGTGAGCAGCAGCAGGTAGAACATGAAGGGCACCAGCAGCAGCAATTGCAGCAGGCCCAGCCCGGCGATCGAGGCGAACACGCGCATCAGGTTGCCGAACGAGCGGCGCGTCTCCCACTGGCGGAAGTTGGCCTGCGCGCGCAGCTCGCGGGCGAGCTTGGCGGGCTCGCCCAGCGCGGCCACCACCTCGGCCTCGCTTCGGCCGGCGGCCAGCGCGTCGCCGATGTACTCGCGGTAGTCGGCGACGATCTCGTCGACCACGTGCTTCGGCAAACTCCGCAGTTCATGCCGCAATTGCTCGATGAATGCGTCCTGCGTCATTGCTGCTCCCCTGTCGCGGTTGGCACGCCGGGCAAGCCGAGCACGCCGTTGACTTCATTGACGAAACTGCGCCATTCCTGTTCCATGCCCGCCAGGCTGCTGCGCCCCGCGGCCGTCAGCGAGTAGTACTTGCGCGGCGGCCCCGAGCTCGACTCGACGAAGTAGGTCGACACCCAGGCCTCGGCCTGCAGGCGCCGCATCAGCGGGTAGATGGTGCCCTCGCTGATTTCCATGGTTTCCGACAGCGTCGAGACGAGTTCGTAGGCGTAGCTGTCCCCGCGTGCCAGCACGGCCAGCACGCACATGTCGAGCGTTCCCTTTTTCAACTGGGTCTTCATGCGAATCCGTCTGCTTTGGTGTGCATTGCAGGGTACCTTGCAATGCACGATTGTTGGCGGGACTTGTTCCGTCGAGCCATGGGCTGCAATGTAGCAGCCGGTATTGTTTTATGCAAGGTACTGTTTCATGCACGACAGCGGAGGCGGGAAAAACCGCGCCCGGCAAGCGCGACGGCCTTGCCGGGCGGGCGAGGGAAGAATACGGGGGCGCGATGGCGGGCATCGAGCGCCGCCCGCCATCGGGGTGACCTGCATGGCGCCGGCGGCCGGGAGCCGGCCGGCGCCGTGCCGATCGGAGCCGATCAGCTGCCGGACAGGCTGAAGGTCGGCGAGCGGTAGCCGATCCCGGCGCGGCCCAGCTTCGGCAGCTCGCGCTGCTTGAGCACGGTGGCGAAGCCGGCCCAGTCCTGGTTCAGCGCGTCCTTGTCGACCAGGTGCGTGTCGCCGAGCTTGTAGCGCACGCCGGCCGCGTACGGGCGCTCCCAGTCGGCGCGATGCCAGGCGCGCTCGGCCAGTGCCAGCAGGCGCGGGTACACCATGTACTCGAACTCGCTGTCGTTGCGCATCACCTCGCCCCAGGCCTGGCCCTGCATGCCTTCCAGGCGCGGCGCGGCGCCGGTGCCGGTCACCTCGAACGGATTGCCGTCGCGGTCGCCGATCACCTCGGCGTTCTGCGGCAGGTTCTCCGGCGCGAACGAGAACACCTTGTACTCGTCGGTCGCGTGTGAGCCCCAGTAGTAGCCGCGCTCACGCGGGTTGGTGGTGTAGGGGAAGTCGAAGTAGAGGTAGTCGGGCAGGGCCAGCACGGTGCGATAGCCCTTCGCGCTCCAGTCCCGCGCGCTGTCGGCGGCGCCCCAGAACAGCGTGTCCCACAGCGTCACCATGGTGTTGCGGGTGCTGAAGTCCTGCGGGCCGTTGGCATGCTTGAGGCCGTCCTGCCAGGCCGCCATGGTGCCGATGCCGTTGGCCGCGACCTGCGCGCTGACCTGCTGCGCGAAGCGCGTCGGCAACTCCTCGGTCGACTTGATCTCGCCGCGCTGCAGCAGGGCGGTGCACATCGGCGAGCGGGCCCAGGGCAGGTCCTGCGCGGCCTGGTCGACGCGGCCCTTGTTCGGGTCGGTGCCGTTGAGCGGCTGGAAGCCGGCGCCGAGCAGGATGTTCTTGGCCTCGTCGCCGCCGAAGTGCCAGATCGGCAGCGGCGCCTGCGCATCGGCGTACATCGCGGCGATCTCGCGGATCACCTTGGTGGCGAACTTCAGCGAGCCGGGCGCGCAGGGGTTGAGATAGCTGCGGCGATCGTAGAACTGCACCGACAGCGTGTTCGAGGTGTCCTGCGGATCGACCAGCCGGTACTCGCTGGCCTCGCGCTCGCGGCCGAGCGCGTGGAACAGCCGGTAGCGCACCTCCATCGACTGCACCGCGGCGCGCGCGTGGGCCGGCATGTCGATCTCGGGGATCACGTCGACGAAGCGCTCGGCCGCGTAGCGCAGCAGCGAGACGTATTCGTCGCGACGCAGGTAGCCGCCGCCCGAGCGGTTGTCCGGCCCCGAGCCGAGTTGCGGCAGCAGGCACAGCGTCTCGCTCGGATCGTGGCAGCGGCGCGAGCCCACCGCCGTCAGCTCGGGCAGGCCGGGGATCTCGATGCGCCAGCCCTCGTCGTCGGACAGGTGCAGGTGCAGGCGGTTGAGCTTGTAGGCGCTCATCTGGTCGATCAGCTTGCGCAGCGTGTCGGCGTGCTTGAAGTTGCGCGCCAGGTCGGCGTGCATGCCGCGATGCGGGAAGCGCGGCGCGTCCTCCACCTGCATGGCCGGGATCCGGCCGCCGCCGGCCGGCGTCAGCGAGAACAGCGTCTGCACGCCGTAGTAGAGGCCGGTCTGGTCGTAGGCCTCGATGTTCGCGCCCTGGCGCGTGATCGAGAGCCGGTAGCCGCCGGGGATCGCGATGTCGGCGGGCAGTTGTTGCGGCACGATGCTGCCGCGCACCGGCAGGCCCGAGCCGCCCAGGCCCAGCTCGCCGGCGCGCTCGCGCAGGGCCGCCACGTGGTTGGCCGCGAGGCCGGTGAGTGCCAGCTGCACGCCGCGCAGCTCCACCGTGTCGTTGCCGAGGCGCTCGCGCTTCACGCTCGGCAGGGCGCGCGACGCCACCGGCTGGACTGCGACGGGCGGCGCGTTGCCAGTCGAGCTGCTCTGCGCGTCGGCCGGCAGCGAATCGACGTAGCGCGTCTCGTCGTCGGTGTCGTTGTGGCGCAGCACGGTCGGCAGCGCGCCCGAGACGATCACGTAGGGGCGCGGCAGCAGATCGCTGTAGCGCAGGAACCAGTATTCGGCCACGAAGGGCACGGTCAGGCGTGCGCCGGGCGCGAGCGTGACCGCGCCGGGCTTGGGCGTCAGCTCGTAGAGGTCGCCCGTCAGGTGGCGCAGCGTGAAGCCGGGATGGTCGATGCGCAGCAGGCGCCGGATGCTGTGCAGGTAGAGCTTCCAGCCGTCGCCGCTGATGCGCGCCTGGCCGCGGTTCTCGAGGATCAGCCGGCCGGTGGCGCAGCTCGCCGAATCGGCGCCGAGATCGGCACAGGGCACGCCGGCCGCGTTCGCGTTGTTGTTGTCGATCGCGTAATGCAGCATCAGGTCGCGGCCGAGCTGGGCCGACAGCAGGAACGGGCTGAGGATGCCGCCGGGAGGCCGGGCCTGCGCGCCGGGCGTGGCAGGTGCGCCCGGCATCGGCGCGTTGAAGGTCTGGGCGGATTGCGCGCCGGCGGCGGCCGGTAGCACGGCGGCCGCGATCAGGGCGGCCTTCAGGAGCAGCGTTCGGTTCATCGGATTTCCCCAAGAGGATGCGGCGAATCAAGGCCCGGGAGCCCGGGATCGTGGCGGCCGGTGTGTCCAGGAAACGGGCGCGCGACGGCACGCGCGATGCCCGATGGGCATCGCGGATCGGTGGCGCGGCAATCGTCAAACGGGTGCGGCGGATGCAGCAGGTGCTGAGGCGGGCTGGACGCCGGGGCGCGCTCGCGCGCGTGCCGGCGGCAGCGGAACTACGGGAATGGCGTGGGGCAGGGTCGGCCGCCGGCATGCCGGCAAGCCTGGGGCGCAACGCGGCGCGCCGAAGCGGAATTCTTCATGTCTCCCCCTCTCAGTGGGACGCGGCCTGTCGTCAGCCTTGCGCGAAATATTACGAAATCTCCAATTGGTGTTCAAGTGGTATTGATTTGGAATTGAACTGGCATTAACCCGAATGCCTGGGAAAGAATCGGGGCGGGGAGGGGACGGGCAAGGGGGAAGCGGGCGGGGCCGCGGCCGGCGAGGCGCTCGCGATCGGCGGGCTTGTCGTGGAAATCCGGGGCGCGGGGGGCGCCCCGGGAGCGGGGGGAGACGGGGAGGCGGGGAAGGCTCAGACGGCGATCAGCTCGCGCACGCCCTTGGCGTCCATCTCGTCGGCGGCGCCGCCGGCGACGATCTCGCCGCGGCTCATCACCCAGTAATGATCGGCGATCGACTTCGCGAAGTCGTAATACTGCTCGACCAGCAGCACGGTCATCCCGGTTTCGTCGACCAGTTGCCGCAGCGTGCGGCCGATGTCCTGGATGATCGAAGGCTGGATGCCCTCGGTCGGTTCGTCGAGGATCAGCAGTTGCGGCTCGCTCATCAGCGCGCGGCCGATCGCGAGCTGCTGCTGCTGGCCGCCGGAGAGATCGCCGCCGCGCCGCGTGCGCATCTCGCGCAGCACCGGGAACAATTCGTAGATGCGATCCGGCACCTTCGAGGGTGCCTTGCGGCTGGCCGCGCCCACCAGCAGGTTCTCCTCCACGGTCAGGCGCGGGAAGATATCGCGGCCCTGCGGCACGTAGGCGAGCCCGGCGGCGACACGCGCATGCGGCGCCAGCGCGTCGAGCGGCTTGCCGCGCCAGGCGATCTGCCCGTTCTTCGCGGCCACCACGCCCATCAGGCAGCGCAGCAGGGTGGTCTTGCCCACGCCGTTGCGGCCGAGCAGAACGGTCAGCTTGCCTTCCTCGGCGCTCAGGTTGACGTTGCGCAGGATATGGCTGCCGCCGTAGAACTGGTTGAGGGAATCGATCTTCAGCATAAGCTAGTTGTCCTTCAGATTCGTCAACGGCCGAGGTAGGACTCGATCACGGCCTCGTCGCGCTTGACCTGATCGAGCGTGCCTTGCGCGAGCACCGCGCCTTCGGCCATCACGGTCACGCAGCCGGTTTCGCCGGCCAGCGCCGCGACGAATTCCATGTCGTGCTCGACCACCATCATCGAGCAGCTGCCGCGCAGCGCGTTCAGCAACTGCGCCAGCTCCATTGTCTCGTGGTCGGTCATGCCAGCCGCGGGTTCGTCGAGCAGCAGCAGGGCCGGCTGCTGCATCAGCAGCATGCCGATCTCGAGCCGCTGCTTCTGGCCGTGCGAGAGCTCGCCGGCCAGGCGGTAGGCGCTGTCCTCGAGCTTGATCAGCGCGAGCGTGTCCTCGATGCGGCGCTGCGCCGAGCGGTCGAGCCGCGCGCGCAGCGAGGCCAGCCAGCCCTTGTCGGTCTTCATCGCCAGCTCGAGGTTCTCCCAGACCGGGTGCGCCTCGAACACGGTCGGCTTCTGGAACTTGCGGCCGATGCCGGTGCGCGCGATCTCGGGCTCGCTCATGCGCGACAGGTCGAGGGTCTGGCCGAGGAACACCTTGCCCGCGTCGGGCCGGGTCTTGCCGGTGATCACGTCCATCATGGTGGTCTTGCCGGCGCCGTTCGGGCCGATCACGCAGCGCAGCTCGCCCGCGTCGATCGACAGCGACAGCTTCCTCAACGCGCGAAAGCCATCGAAGCTGACCTCGATGTCCTCCAGGTAGAGGATGGTGCCGTGCGAGGTATCGATCGCGCCGGGCTCGACCACGCGCGCCATCGAGGCCACGCCGCTGAGGGTGAGCGCCTCGGCGCCGCCGTCGGGCTGGGCCAGGTCGGGCATCATGCCGTTCTCGTTCATCGACGCGCTCCGCGTTTGATCAGGGAATCGACCAGGCCGACGATGCCGCGCGGCATCAGCAGCGGCACCAGCACGAAGATCAGGCCGAGGAAGAACAGCCAGTATTCGGCGAAGTAGGCGGTGAAGAAGCTCTTCGCGCCGTTCACCGCGAAGGCGCCGACGATCGGCCCGATCAGCGTGCCGCGCCCGCCCACCGCCACCCAGATCGCCATCTCGATCGAGTTGCCCGGCGACATCTCGCTGGGGTTGATGATGCCGACCTGCGGCACGTACAAGGCGCCGGCGATGCCGCACAGCACGGCCGAGACGGTCCAGATGAACAGCTTGTAGGCGAGCGGGCTGTAGCCGAGGAACATCAGGCGCGTTTCGCCGTCGCGCACGGCGGTGACCACCCGGCCGAGCTTCGAGGTGACGATCGCGCGCGCGGCGAGGAAGGCCAGCACCAGGGTGGCGAAGCTCGCGAGCAGCAGCACCGTGCGCATGCCGGGCGAGGTGATGCCGTAGCCGGCGAGGCGCTTGAAGTCGGTGAAGCCGTTGTTGCCGCCGAAGCCGGTCTCGTTGCGATAGAACAGCAGCATCGCCGCGAAGGTCATGGCCTGGGTGATGATCGACAGGTAGACGCCCTTCACGCGCGAGCGGAAGGTGAAGAAGCCGAACACCCAGGCGACCACGGCCGGCACTAGCACCACCAGCGCGAGCGCCACCGCGAGGTGGTCCGAGCCGCTCCAGTACCAGGGCAGCGACTTCCAGTTCAGGAACACCATGAAGTCGGGCAGGCTGCTGCCGTAGACGCCGTCGTGGCCGATCTCGCGCATCAGGTACATGCCGATCGCATAACCGCCGAGCGCGAAGAACAGCCCGTGGCCCAGGCTCAGGATCCCGCAGTAGCCCCATACCAGGTCGAGCGCGAGCGCGCCGATCGCGTAGCACATGAACTTGCCGGCGATCGTCATCGCATAGGCGGACAGGTGGAAGGCGCTCGATTCGGGCACCACCAGCGCGGCCAGCGGCACGCCGATGCCGATCGCGATGCACAGCGCGATCAGCGCGAGCCAGGCGCGCCGCGACAGCAGCGCCGCGCGCGGCGGCAGGCCCAGCGCGAAGCCGGGCGCGCCGCCCGCGACGGGCGTGGGCACCGTGGCCGGCGCCAGCGAGGAAGAGGAAGTGATCGAGGTCATGGTTCAGGCCTCCGCGCTGCGGCCCTTCAGGGCGAACATGCCCTGCGGGCGTTTCTGGATGAACAGCACGATCATCACCAGCACCGCGATCTTGGCGAGCACGGCGCCCCAGAACGGTTCGATCGCCTTGCTGACCAGCCCCAGGCCGAAGCCGCCCACCACGGTGCCGGCGATCTGGCCGACGCCGCCCAGCACCACCGCCATGAAGGAGTCGATGATGTAGTTCTGGCCGAGGTCGGGGCCGACGTTGCCGATCTGCGAGAGCGCGCAGCCGCCCAGGCCCGCGATGCCGGCGCCGAAGGCGAAGGCATAGGAATCGACGCGCGCGGTCTTCACGCCCACGCAGGCCGCCATCCGGCGGTTCTGCGTGACGGCGCGCACGAACAGGCCGAGCCGGGTCCTGGTCAGCACGCCCCAGGCGATCGCCACCACCAGCAGCGAGAACACCAGGATCGCGATGCGGTTGTACGGCAGGATCAGGTTCTGCATCAGGGTCACGCCGCCGCTCATCCAGGACGGGTTCGAGACCTGCACGTTCTGCGCGCCGAAGATCATGCGGGTGGCCTGGATCAGGATCAGGCTCACGCCGAAGGTGGCCAGGAGCGTTTCCAGCGGGCGGCCGTAGAGATGCTTGAGCACGGTGCGCTCCAGCACGATGCCCACCAGCGCCGCCGCCGCGAAGGAGGCCGGCACGGCCACCAGCGGGTACCAGTCGAAGGCGCCCGGCGCGTAGCGCTGGAACAGCGTCTGCACCACGTAGGTGGCGTAGGCGCCGATCATCAGGAATTCGCCGTGCGCCATGTTGATCACGCCGATCAGGCCGTAGGTGATGGCCAGGCCCAGCGCGGCCAACAGCAGCACGCTGCCGAGCGAGAGGCCGGCGAACAGGGTGCTGGCGATCTCGCCGCGCTCCTGCAGCGAGTGCAGCGCGTCGAGCCCTTGCTGGGCGGCGGCGCGCACCCGCGCATCGGGCTCGGCGTAGCTGCCGTCGGCCTGCCTGGCCACCAGCGGGCGCAGCTGCTCGATCATGTCGAGGTCGTGGCGCGCGGCCACCACGTCGACCGCCTCGAGCCGCCTGGCGGGATCGGCGTCGTGCAGCGCGGCGATCGCCCACAGCGCGTCGAGCCGGCGCTTGAGCGTGGCATCGCTTTCCCTGGCGCGGGCCTTGTCGATCAGCGGCTTGAGCGAGGCATCGGGATTCTTCAGCAGCGCATCGACGGCGGCCGTGCGCGTGGCGAGATCGGGCGAGGCCAGGTCGAGGCCCGACAGCGCGTTGGCGACCTTGCTGCGCAGCAGGTTGTTGAGCGTCACGGCTTGCGCGTCGCCGGGCTGCACGGCGGCGCCCGAGAGGGCGTCCTTGGTGCTGCCGTCGTCGGCTTGCAGCAGCAGCCGGCCGTCGTCGGCGGCCAGCGCGGTGCCGTCGGCCAGCGCATGCAGCAGGCCGACCGAGGCGGCGTCGCCGGCCGCGGCCAGATGATCGATCGCCGCCAGTTTCGCGTCGAAGTCGTCGCCGGCCAGCGCGGCCGTGTCGGCGGCGTCGAGGGCGAAGGCGGCGGGGCTGCCGAGCGCGAATGCCGCGCAAACCAGCAGCATCCGCAGGAAGGGGCGCAGTGTCATGGGAGGGATCCGTCGAGCGAGGACATCGCGGGGCATGAGCGGCACGAGCCGAGCCTCATGCCCCGGTACGGCGAATTACGCCAGCGCGGCGGCGCGGCGGCGGCGCAGGAAGTCGCCGATCGAGCTGACCACGTCGGGCTTGCCCGCGTTGCCCGGAATGTAGGGGCTCCACGGCTGGGCGCGCACCGTGGTCTTGGTGCGCCAGACCACGTTGAACTGCCCGTCGGCGCGGATCTCGCCGATCATCACCGGCTTGTGCAGGTGGTGGTTGCCGTCCATCTCCAGCACGAAGCCCGAGGGCGCGTTGAACTTCTGGCCGACCATCGCCGTGCGCACCTTGTCGACGTCCGTGCTCTTGGCCTTCTCGACCGCCTGCTTCCACATGTGGATGCCGACATAGGTCGCCTCCATCGGGTCGTTGGTCACGCGCTTGGCGCCGCCGGGCAGGTTGTTCTTCTTGACCCAGTCCGCGAACATCGCCTTGAACTTGGCGTTCTCCGGGTTGCGCAGCGACATGAAGTAGTTCCAGGCGGCCAGGTTGCCGACCAGCGGCTTGGTGTCGATGCCGCGCAGCTCCTCTTCGCCCACCGAGAAGGCCACCACCGGCACGTCGGTGGCCTTGAGGCCCTGGTTGCCGAGCTCCTTGTAGAAGGGCACGTTCGAATCGCCGTTGATGGTCGAGATCACGCAGGTCTTGCCGCCCTGCGAGAAGGTGCGGATGTTCGAGACGATGGTCTGGTAGTCGCTATGGCCGAAGGGCGTGTAGACCTCCTGAATATCCGCGTCCTGCACGCCCTTCGATTTCAGGAAGGCGCGCAGGATCTTGTTGGTGGTGCGCGGGTACACGTAGTCGGTGCCGAGCAGGAAGAAGCGCTTGGCGCCGCCGCCCTCGGCGCTCATCAGGTATTCGGTGGCGGGAATCGCCTGCTGGTTCGGCGCCGCGCCCGTGTAGAACACGTTGCGCGACATCTCCTCGCCTTCGTACTGCACCGGGTAGAACAGCAGGCCGTTGAGTTCCTCGAACACCGGCAGCACCGACTTGCGCGACACCGAGGTCCAGCAGCCGAACACCACCGCCACCTTGTCCTGGGTCAGCAGGCCGCGCGCCTTCTCGGCGAACAGCGGCCAGTTCGAGGCCGGGTCGACCACCACCGGCTGCAGCTGGCGGCCCATCACGCCGCCGGCCTTGTTGATTTCCGCGATGGTCATCAGCGCGGTGTCCTTCAGCGAGGTCTCGGAGATCGCCATCGTGCCGGACAGCGAATGCAGCACGCCAACCTTGATCGGCCCCTTGTCCTCGGCGTGGGCGAGCGGCAGGCGCCCCGCCAGCGTGAGTGCACCGGCCATCGATCCGATCTTCAACAGACTGCGACGCTTCATCGAGTTCCCCTTGACGTGTTGGCATGATTGCGCCGAGCCGGCGCTTCGAGGAGCGATAACGCAAGGCATGTGCCAGCGGGCCCGGAATCCCCAGGCGACGGGGCTCGGCAGGGCTTTTTGTTCGCCGGGCGAGCCGTCGCGGTGCAGGCGCGCGGCATGCCGATGAGCCGCGGCGGTGCAAGGGCGCGGCCGATCGTGGTGCATCGGCGGGCGATGCACAGCCGACGATCATGCGTGTGCGCGATGCGTGCGGCGCCCGCACGTTCGGGACGCATCGCACGCACCGCGATGTATCGGGAAGGGGGAGCGGCGGGGCGGCGCCCCGCGCGCGGGCATCGGCGGCGCACAAAAACGAACGCCGCTGCCTGGAGGGCAGCGGCGTTGGGGAGCGAGGCGCTCGGGACGGCTTGCTTCGGCTCGCGAGGGGCCGGGGCCCGCCCGGCGGATCAGTAGCGCGGGACGGCCGGATCGACGTCGCGCGACCAGGCGTCGATGCCGCCCTGGAGGTTGTAGAGCTTCGTGAAGCCGCGCGATTCGAGGAACATCGCGACCTGCGCGCTGCGCATGCCGTGATGGCAGACGCAGACGATCTCGGCTTCGTCGTCGAGCTCCTCGCTGCGCGCGGGGATCTGCTGCATCGGGATCGACACGCTGCCCGCGATGCTCGCGGTGGCGATCTCCCACGGTTCGCGCACGTCGAGCACGAGCGGCGCGGGGCGGGACGAATCGGCCAGCCAGGCGGCCAGGGCGGGGGCGGTCAGGATCTGCATCGGCATGAGGATATCGGGGTGGCGTGGATCAGAATTTGAAGCGCGAGGGCTCCATGGCGTTGACGAGGTGGTCGACGTAGGTCTCGAACACGTCGGCGACGCGGAACTGCTTGTCGTCGATGCGCGTGATGATCTGCGCCTTCATGACCGGGCGCGAGCCGACGAAGGCGGCCAGCCGGCCGCCCACCTTCAGTTGCTCCAGCAGCTCCTGCGGCACCACCGGCAGGCCGCCCGAGACGCAGATCACGTCGTAGGGGCCCTTCTCGGGCAGGCCGCGCGCGGCGTCGGCCAGCACCACCTCGGCATTGCTCACGCCGTTGTCGCGGAGCTTGTCGGCGGCGAACTGCACCAGGGCCGGGTCGATGTCGACCGTCACCACGTGCTGGCCGCGATGGGCCAGCAGGGCGGCCATGTAGCCCGAGCCGGCGCCGATCTCGAGGATGCTCTCGTGCTTCTTGACCGCCAGCTCCTGCAGCATGCGCGCCTCGACGCGCGGGGCCAGCATCTTCTGGCCGCCCGGCAGCGGCAGTTCCAGATCGGCGAAGGCCAGATCACGGTAGACGCTCGGCACGTACAGCTCGCGCTTGACGACCGACAGCAGGCTCAGGACCTCAGGGTCCAGCACTTCCCACGGCCGGATCTGCTGTTCGATCATGTTGAAACGCGCATTGTCGATGTTCATGGTGGTCTTGCCGCGGGGCGGCCGTCAGCGGGGAAATTGAGTGACCGATTGTACCAAACGCCTCGCCATCGCTGCGCCCGGACGCGGCGGCGGGATGCCATCGCGCAAGGCCGCGCGGCGCCCGGGACGACGGGGGAGCGAGGCGGGCGGGGCTGCCATGCCACGGCGGGCCGGCACCGCGCCGCGCCATGGATCGGCAGGGCGCCGGCGGCGCCCGTCTCAGCCCTTGGCCTTGCGGATCTTGTCCTCGAAGGTCTCGTCGAGCTTGCTGGCCTTGCGCGGCGCCGGCGGCGAGAGGCCGTTGACGAAGGCCACGAACTCGTCGAGCGGCAGCGGCGCGCAGAGCTTCTCGAGGCTGCCGCTGGCGCGGTCGGTCAGGTAGAACAGGTCGCCCGGCACGCTGACGGCGGCATAACGCGGATTGCCGGTGCGGGTCTTCAGGCGTTCGACCGCGTGGGTCGCTTTGGTCGTGCGCATGGGGGAACGGCGAAAAGCGGGAAACCGCCACTGTAGCGCAGATGGCGGGCGGCCCGCCGGGCCCGGTTCAGAGCGTGCGCGAGCAGCGGCCGGCCATCGCGTCCGACAGGTAGGCGTCGAAGCACATCGCGATATTGCGCACGAACGGCCTCCCGGCGGGGCGGATCGTCAGGCAGCCCGGTTCGATCGCGACCAAGCCGTCGCGCTCGAATTCGCGCAGCGCGGCCAGTTCGCGGGCGAAGCGATCGGCGAAGCGGATCCCGTAGGTGACCTCGATCTCGGCGAAGGGCAGGGTGGCATGGCACATCAGGCGCATGATCACGTCGCGGCGCAACCGGTCCTCGGCGCTCAGCCGCCGGCCGCGCGCGATCGGCAGCCGGCCCGCGTCGATCGCCGCGCCCCAGGCGGCGAGATCCTTGGCGTTCTGCGCGTAGACGTCGCCGACCTTGCCGATCGAGGACATGCCCACGCCGATCAGGTCGGTGTCGGCGCGCGTGCTGTAGCCCTGGAAGTTGCGCTGCAGCGTGCCCTTGCGCTGGGCGGCGACCAGCTCGTCGGAGGGCCGCGCGAAATGGTCCATGCCGATGTAGATGTAGCCGGCATGCGTGAGCGTCTCGATCGCCAGGCCCAGCAGGGCCACGCGCGCGGCCGGCGGCGGCAGGCCGGCCGCGTCGATGCGGCGCTGCATCTTGAACAGCTGCGGCAGGTGCGCGTAGCCGAACACGGAGATCCGGTCCGGCGCCAGCTCGATCACGGCGGCGAGCGTGCGCGCGAAGGTCTCGACGGTCTGCTTCGGCAGGCCGTAGATCAGGTCGACGCTGACCGAGCGGTAGCCCACCAGGCGCGCGGCCGAGATCAGGCTGGCGGTGAGTTCGATCGGCTGCTCGCGGTTGACCGCGCGCTGCACCTCGGGATCGACATCCTGCACGCCGAGGCTGAGCCGGTTGAAGCCCTGCATGCGCAGGTGGGCGAGGGTGGCGGGCGTGGCGGTGCGCGGGTCGATCTCGATCGAGATCTCGGCCTCGTTGTCCGCGGCGATCGGGAAATGGGCGCGGGTGGCGGCCATCAGCTCGGCCATCTGCGCGTCCGACAGGAAGGTGGGCGTGCCCCCGCCCCAATGCAGCTGCGTGATCACGCGATCCGGATCGAAGCAGCGCGCCTGCAGCGCGAGCTCGCGCTTGAGGCGGTCCAGGTAGGGGCGCGCGTGGGCGCGGTTGCGGGTGGCGATGCGGTTGCAGCCGCAATAGAAGCAGGCCGTCGCGCAGAACGGGATGTGCACGTACAGCGACAGCTCGCTGGAGGCCGCGCCCGGGTCGGCCGCCGCGCGCTCGTAGTCGGCGATGCCGAAGGCCTCGTCGAATTGCAGCGCGCTCGGGTAGGAGGTGTAGCGCGGGCCGTTCGCCGTGTATTTCGCCAGCAAATCGGGACGGAACAGGGGGGAGGATGAGCAGGACGTCATGTAGGAATCGACAGGCGACGAGCGACGCGGTTCAGTCTAGTGGCTTCCCGTCTTAACGAGATAAGCCGATCTGGGCGAAGTTTGCGATGGCACAATGCGGGTTCGCGCGGCGGAGCCGGTCTTGGGGCCGGCCCTCGCCGCCTGGTTGAATCAGTGCGGGTTTTTCGACGTGAACGTAGCAGTCAAGCAAGGGGCGGATGCCGCGCATGCGTGCCGCGAGGGATGCGGCGCCTGTTGCATCGCGCCCTCGATTTCGAGCCCGATCCCGGGCATGCCCGACGGTAAGCCGGCCGGCGTGCCTTGCGTGCAATTGGGCGAGGACCTGCGCTGCGCGATCTTCGGCCGTCCCGAGCGCCCCGCGTGCTGCGCCGGGCTGCAGCCGCAGGCCGAGATGTGCGGGGCCTCGCGCGGCGAGGCGCTGGCCTGGCTGACCCGGCTCGAGACCGCGACGCGCCCCGCCTCTTGAGCAGGAGATCTGGCATGACCCCATCCCGTGCGAACGGCCGTCGTCGTTTCGTGACGGCCGCGCTCGCGGCCATGGCCGTATCGGCGTCGCTGGCCGCCTGCGGCGCGACGCCCACCTTTCCGTTCATCCCGAACCACTACACGTTCTCGAAGAACGACGTGCAGCGCGCGGTGGCGCGCAAGTTCCCTTACCAGCGCACCGTCTCGCAGGTGCTCGACGTGGCGCTCGCGAACCCGGCGGTGGGGCTGCTGCCCGAGCAGAACCGCATTGCGGTGCAGCTCGACGCGCGTTTCGCCAGCCCGTTCCTGCGCGAGCCGGTGAACGGGACGTTTACGGTCTCCGCGCAACTGGCTTACGATCCGGCCAGCCTGTCGGTGGTGCTGCGCGCGCCGGCCGTGGACAGCGTGAACCTGCAGGGCGACGCGCAGGCCTATGCGTCGCAGGTCGGGCAGGCTGCCGGGCTGCTCGCCACGCAGGTGCTGACCAACTATCCGATCTACACCTTCAAGCCCGAACAATTGCAATTTGCCGGGGTTAACTACGAACCCGGTACAATTACGATCCTTACAAACGGCATACGCGTCGAGATCGTCGAGAAATGACGGCATCGAGCGCGCGGCCGGCCGGGTCGCGTGCTGGATCGACGGGGGGCGACCCGTTTCTGCAACTCTGACGAACGGGCGAAGGATGGACTGGATACTGATCTGCAAGGCGCTGATACTTGGCGTCGTCGAAGGGCTGACGGAGTTTCTCCCGGTGTCGAGCACCGGCCATCTGATCGTCGCCGGCAGCTTCCTCGACTTCAACGCCGAGCAGGAGAAGACCTTCGACGTGGTGATCCAGTTCGGCGCGATCCTCGCCGTGTGCTGGGAATACCGGCGCCGGATCGGCACCGTGGTGGCGGGGCTGCCGACGCGGCCCGAGGCGCGCCGTTTCGCGCTGAACGTGGTGATCGCGACGCTGCCGGCGATCGCGCTGGCCCTGATGTTCGAGAAGGCGATCAAGCGCCTGCTGTTCTCGCCGGTGCCGGTGGCCTTCGCGCTGGTGGCCGGCGGCCTGGTGATCCTGTGGGCGGAGGCGCGCCAGCGCGATCGTAGCGAGCCGGCCCGCGTGATGTCGATCGACGCGCTGAGCCCGCTCGACGCGCTGAAGGTCGGCATCGCCCAGTGCTGCGCGCTGATCCCCGGCGTCTCGCGCTCGGGCTCGACCATCATCGGCGGCATGCTGGCCGGCCTCGACCGGCGCGTGGCGACCGAATTCTCGTTCTTCCTCGCGATCCCGATCATCTTCGGCGCGACCTTCTATGAAACCGTGAAGGACTGGCACGCGTTCTCGGTCGATTCGGTCGGGCTGTTCGCGGTGGGGATGGTGGCGGCCTTCGTCAGTGCCTTCGCCTGCGTGCGCTGGCTGCTGCGCTACGTGGCCTCGCACGATTTCACGGCGTTCGCGTGGTACCGGATCGTGTTCGGGCTGCTGGTCCTGCTGGTCGGCTACAGCGGTTGGCTCGACTGGAGTTGAGCCGGCGCTGCAGTTGCCGCGCATGAAAAAGCGGTCATGCATCCTGTCGATGCATGACCGCTTTTTTTTCGTTCGGGCTCCTCGCGATTCGAGGGGCGGGCGCCGGGATGAAGCTCAGCCGGCGCGCTTGCGGAACACCAGGTCCCAGACGCCGTGGCCGAGCTTCAGGCCGCGTCGTTCGAACTTGGTGACGGGGCGATAGTCGGGGCGCGGCGCGTAGCCCTCGGCGGTGTTCTCGAGTTGGGGATCGGCGCCGAGCACTTCGAGCATCTGCTCCGCGTAGTTCTGCCAGTCGGTGGCGCAGTGCAGGTAGCCGCCCGGCTTCAGGCGCGCCACCAACTGCGCGACGAAGGGCGGCTGGATCAGGCGGCGCTTGTGATGGCGCGCCTTGTGCCACGGATCGGGGAAGAAGATGTGGACGCCGTCGAGGCTGTCGGGCGCGAGCATGTTCTCGAGCACTTCCACCGCGTCGTGCTGGATGATGCGGATGTTGCTCAGATCCTGTTCGCCGATCAGCTTCAGCAGCGCGCCAACGCCGGGCTCGTGCACCTCGACGCCGAGGAAATCGTCGTCGCGGCGATGCGCGGCGATCTCGGCCGTCGAGCCGCCCATGCCGAAACCGATCTCGAGGATGCGCGGCGCCTGGCGGCCGAACACGGCGTTCCAGTCGGGCTGCTCGGGCTGGTAGGGCAGGACATAGCGCGGGCCGAATTCGTCGAGCGCGCGGCGCTGGCCCGTCGACACGCGGCCGGCGCGCGTCACGAAGCTGCGGATGCGGCGCAGGTGCAGCGGGTTGACGTCGTCGGACGGCGTGGCGGAGGCGGCATGGCTGCCGTCATCGTCGGGCGTGCCGTCTTGCGGCAGGCCGGTGTCGTTGGGATCGTGGATCATCGTGTTCAGAATGGACGAGTCGCGCGCTGGCTGCCGGTGCGAGGCGCAGCGCGGCGGTGTGCCTGGTTCGTCGCGTGGTTCGTATCGCCGATCGCCGGCTTGGGCCGAGGCTCGGGAGCGCCGGCCCGGTACGAAAAAGCCGCCTTCATGAGGCGGCTTCGCGCGCGCTTCGGGCTATTTTATCTGTTGCCTGCTGCCTGACAGAGAGCCGCGAAGAGGTACGTAATCTGGAGCGGGCGATGGGAATCCTATCCAGAATCCCGCAAACCCCCGCCAATCCTACATCCACACACACCTGTGCACAAAAAATAGGCAAAAAAGTGTGGGTGAAAAGCGTGGGTATTTAACCCAAGCTGGGCCGAAGTATATCAATAACCGGGCGAGACGGGCCGCTGACCTAGACCCCGGCATCAACCAACGTCATGACAGCTTGATCGGGCGCTACTCCGCATGCCCGGCACCAATCCAGATAAAGCAGTACATCCATGTAGCGTTCGCCGCGTTCGATTTTTGAAAGATACGACTGATCTATGCTCAGGCGAGCGGCAAGCTCAACCTGGGTTAGACCGGCATCTTTACGCAACACCTTAAGGTGCGCCCGAAGAGCCTCATAGCGAGGGTGATGAATTGAGGGGAGCATGGCGCAATGCTCCCTGCTACATCAAAATAGGCCACTTCGGCCTATTTTGCGCTAATATCCGGCCGAGCAGGATCTAGAGATAAGTGCAATCAATCGGATCGGGGGGCGAAATGCGTGTGAAAGTGGCAGTGGCAGCAGTGCTGGCGGTGTCGTTGGCCGCATGCGGTGGCGGTGGCAGCGGTAGCAGCGGCAACAACGGCGGTGGGAACAACCAGACAAGTTCACAAGGAGGCGGCGCGTCGTCGCCGATTGTCCCGACCGATGCCCAGATCCTGACCGACATCGCCACGAGTCAAGGAACGACGACAAACACGCCGATCTGGGATACATCGCAGGCCTACGGCTCGGTCGGCAATCCGTTCAAGGGTGGTGTCGACGGCCAGCATTCCTATCGTTGGAACATCGAGCGCGATGGCCTGATCCCGATTCTGGATACCAGTAATCGTCCCGAACTGACCACGGCACTGAACAATCTGGAAGACGCGGCTGGCAGAAAGCTCTTCAACCGGCTTCCGGCGACGACGAATTCCGCATCCGTGACTCGGGGCATCGTCTTCAACAATGTGACGCCGCCTACGCAGGGCACGAGTGAGCCGAACAATTGCGGCGAGGTTTACGCGAACCGGCAGAACATGTTCGGCCTGTGGGTCGATCCGACTTATTCCATCGATCCGCCGTTGGCTTCCGACTGGCAGGCCGAAGTGGATTCCAGCCCGCTCATCAATCCGCGCACGACATTCAACGTGGATGTCGATTTCAGCAACGCGAACTGCGCACCCTTCGAGCCGCTCGTTGAGCACGAGCTGCTGCATGCGCTCGGGCTGACGAATCACTTTGATGGCTTTGGTCAGGGCAGCGGCGGAAACTGCAACGGGGCTCTGTGCACCGACCGGGCCTATCCCGTTCTGAAAACGCTGTATGCGAATCCGCCGATGACGGTCATCGCGAACATGGCAATTGCACGATGACAGCACAATTCACCGGAAACAACACTATGAAACTCAAGGTAATCGCTATCGCTGTTACGGTTATCGCCGCCCTGTCGGCATGCTCGCACAAAGACGATACGCAGACTTCCGGCGATAGTAATAGCAATATGAACGCGAATATCCAGGCGCAAGCAACCGTGCCGGTTGAGAAAGTCGCCGTGAAGCAGGATACGGGTTCGGGTGATGTCATCGCCTCCGTCAATATGGCCTACAACAAGAAAGACGGCTCCGGTCTTGGCAAGATTCCGCCCGACTACATCGACAATTTTGAAAGGGTGTTCGTTCGCAATTTCGCAAGCATTCCTAACGTCGATCCGATTCAGGTCGCCCGGCTTGTCATTCCCGAGTTGTGGAAGGAAAACAATGCCTACAAGCAGCAGGACATCATCAAGGCCAACGCGGACAAGCTCAAGGATTTGCCGTGGGGCAAGGATGGGCTGGTTGCGATCACGGTCAATCATGGTGCCGTCTTGAACCTGGCTGACCCGGCAAAGGGGATCTACCTCGTGCATATCAATATCCCGGTGAGCACGAACAACTCGGCTGGCATCAGCTTTGGCACGGGTGCTCATACCATCAGACGGGAATACGATTTTGAGAACCCCAATGATGCTCCCGTGGCTCAGCTCACGAAGGCAGTGGGCGAGAGCAAAGCGCGCGAGATTGAAAATCTGGTGGGTGCGTCTCGCGATCAGAATGGCAACCTCGAAGTCCCCGTGACTTTCTATGTGCGTTTGAAAAAAGCGAAGTGGGAATCAGACAATCCGCTTCGCTCGGATGCAACCATTCTCGTGGAAATCGATCACGCGGACTTGGTCTGGGGTGATGTCTACCATCTGGACACCCTCATTCATCTGAGCCATCAGGAAATGTTTCCCGCTCAATCTCAGGCGAAGGGCGGCACACCCAAAGAATGGTATTGAAGGATTTCCGTTTGTCGTGTTGAGTATCCAGCGATCGAAGAGGTCAGAGAATGTCGAATAACCAGAATCCGTATGATGTGCAACACAACGAATGGAATCAGATGATCATCCCAGGAACGGGAGGCATCACCGCGAGCTATGCGGAGCAACGGGCGGCTGGCATCAATCCTGGTGAGAGCGCTTATCTGGCTCATGTCAAGCTGGGTGTGCATCGCGCTAACGAGATTGCGAAAAGCTATGCCAATGTGAACCGGACGGCTACTGCAAACACGGCGAAGCCTCTGCAATATCGCGGGCCTACTGGTGGCACGTATCGGGCATCGAGCTATCCGCATGATGGCATGTCTACGCCCGCCTACACTCCCAAAAAGAAGGCTAAAAGCGTCGTCGGTCCGCTAGTGCGTCGCGCCATGTCCATGCTTGGGTTTGTGCTCAGGAACTTCGCCGGGATCATCTTCTTTGGGATGCTGGTTTACCTGCTCTCGTATCCAGACATCAACTATATCCTGCGACACCACATCGGCGCGCTTCCTGTGCGGTTTATTGCCTTCGGGGCCGTGCTCGTCAATGTGCTGTGGTTGCTCATCAAGCTCGTGCGGGCTGTGGGAAGTGGTTTGAAGAAGGTCGCTATGGTCAAGCCTGCGTCTGGCACCACGGTAGGCAAGGCAAATTCGCGATAGACCGGCTATAGTTTTCTATATGACCGGCTTATCCATAGATTTCGAAGCGGCCACATTTGCAGGCCATGAGCGAGAAATCTGTGGTTAAGCCGTTCTCACATTCTGTCTGGAGTGCCTTTTTCTCCTTGGTCACTTGCCTTTCACCTTGGACGCACGATTCAACTGCCGGGCTTTTGCCTGACCGAGCTGCACTTCCAATCGGCGCTTTTGTTCAACGAGCTTAATCATACGCCGTTCAGCGGCGGCCCTCTGTTTGGGATTCTTCGCCTGATTCATATCTGAAATAGCCGCGTTGATGCCGGACTCGATTTCGCCGAGCGAACCAATGATTTCGGCAATGCCGTCGCTGGTCGCTATCGTGGCATTGCTGCCGCTCATCGCTTGCTCACGGATGGACTGGATACTGGCGAGAACCGCCGATCTGTCTCGGATTGCTGGTGGAACTGTTACCGGCGAAATTTCGGTTTGACGGCGAGCAGCGGCTTTTGTTGGAACTGGCTTCTTGATCATCGGATTCTCCTCTGTTGTTATGGTTATGGGTTGCGCCGGGTTGCCTTGTCGTAGTTGTCGGTTCATCTGCATGCGTTGAGAGCGCAACATGTGCGGCGACAGGTAGGCCCGAATATTGAACTGACGACGGGCCTCGACAAGCTGATTCAATGTTGTTTGGGCCTGCCGGTATTCGGTCGGCGACTGGCGGTGTTCCTGCTTCGCGTCGCGTGCGGATTGAACCAACCGGCCGTAGTCCGCTGACGCGTTGTAGAGCGGGCCACGAAAGCGCTTTGCCTTTTCGCTACCGGGAAACTTGATCGAAAGGTAGTCCTGACCCTTACGCGTAATCTCGACCCCAAATTGTTCGGTCAGGAATTCGCATAGCTGGTTGCGGTTGACAACTTCGCCAGAACGGATAGCTTTCGTCAGTCGTTTATGTAGATAGAGCTTGTTGCTGCGGTCCGTCTTGCCTTCGGCCGTGCATCGCTCGAAATCACTCAAGGCGAGCTTCAATGGGTCGGGCACCACCTGCGCGTAGCCGAGTCGGTGATTCATGACCTGCGTGAACGCTTCGTATAGCTGGATATTGAGCTGACCCGGCGGGTGGATGTTCATCCGTTTTCCGGTTGTCATTTCGATCATGGGCACAACGAAGTGAATCTCAGTGTTGCCTTTATCACGATGCAAGACGAAGAGGCTATTGAAGTTCTCGGGCCCAAGTCCCGGACACATGGTCTGCTTGAACGAGCGTATGACTTCATGCATTTGTTCGCGTGTGGGTTGCTCGTTGTCGCGGAAAGCAATTGCACCGGACACATATTTGTGCTTTCGCTGGATGCTGTTGATGACGGCGACAGTGACGTCGGGATTGCCTTCGAGAACTTCCGGTGCGACAGGGCGGGGTTGACCGGTATGGTCCCGGACACTCAGTAGATAATTGACTGGGGACTCGCCACGCGAAATCCCCGCTTTAAACACACGGACGATCATGCCTTGCCCGTGGCTCTCCGCTGTCTTACTTCCTTCCAAACTTCCTCCGCATACTCCTGGGTTTGCATGAGCACGAGCAGGATTTCATCGTCCGGCTGATGTCCGTCGTTGAGGCGAACGGCAATCTCGGCGACGTAATTTCCGATGAGGTTGATGTTCTGCAACCATGCCATCTCGTCGCTGGTAGCTGAGACGGGTGAAGGGCTCAGCACGGTTTCGCGAAGATACTGGGCGAGGCTGGTATAGCCTGCGGCGATAGCCCGGTCTGACAATTGATCGCGTTCGTCGTCGCTGAAGCGAATTTCGACACGGCGGTCACGGCGCTGCGTGTTACCGTCAATGCCGGACTGTCCGGCTTGTTTCTTGATGGCTGGGACTAATGCTGCATGTTGTTGATGTTCCATATTGGCTCCTTGTTATGGTTTTTGTTGAGCCGATCCGTGCATCGCATCCTGTCCGGCGGTTGTTGCCTTTCAGGGGACTGGGGGAACCCCAGATATATCGTGTGAAACGTTGACCTTGTTTCGGTTTGCTTCGTTCGGCTTCCTATACCAATACCGGAATTTTTACGGAATGCAAGGGCAATCCGACGAACGGTGAGGTTACCGCTTGAGCGGTATCCAAGATATCAGCTAGTCAAAATGATCGAGTTGCTATCTCGGGTAACGGTAACACCTAATAGCTGAATCGGGATTGCAATGTACCGTTCACAATGTAGCATGACTTCGTGACCCGATTCGTGTGCGTCTTGAAGCTCGGTGTCGGAGTATTGCGCGGAGTCCAGGTAGGATTCGATCGCGTCTCGCGGTGAATTCGCTAGGTCGGTTGCTGCAAACAAGAGGTCGGATACTTTGGGTGACCAACAGTAAGTGTATGAGCCAATCGGAACGATGCGCATCACGTGAGCTGAAGTTGCCGCATACGTTGACGCCGATATAAGCCTCGAAGTGAGGAAAACTCCTTGGCTCCTATACGGAATGCCGAAGCGGTTCTTGAACCATTCATCGGCAACGTTATGAAACTGCACAGACGAGTTTTTGGGTCGGCGATCGCGCCGGGGCGCGATCAGCGAAGGTTGATCTGCCTTATATTTGTTCGACATGCCCCGATAAAATGAGAGGGTCTCAAATGTGTGCATGTTTCATCCGCATTATCAGCGCCTTTTTGGTGGCAGTTTGTTGATACGATCGTCACTGTGACTTACTGCCCGTGCCTTTTTCAATGTGTAAAGTGCCTCCTCGATTAGTCTAGACGCGCGAGCATTTAGCTCGTCAGCTTCAGCTTCCCGTCGGACACGTTCGACCACTACGTTGTCCTCACCTCCAAATCGCATATAGACATCTATCCCGGGAAGAAGCGAAACGAGAAGCGACCGCTGCTGACTTGGTCTGAGCAAATCCGGCCTCATAGAAGTGCGCGACAACACTTCTAGCTCTTCTAGCGAGATGTCGCAGCGAGGACGTTGCTCAAAAGAGAACGGTTCAAGTAGATCACGCTCCAGCTTCGTGATCAACCCTGGATCTACTCGTTTGGAGTTCGATGCGGGGGAAAGTGCAGAGAGGAATCCATACCATATTACCGCCGATGGAAACACCTCCATCATTTTCGCAAGAAGGCCGGCGTGTGAGAACGATCCCGGGAGAATCCGATTGCAGAAGAACGCGACCGCGATTTCGTCCGACCTCACGCCGTGCGACTGCGTCTGAATGGCATCTACGATACGCATAAATGCCTTCAACCGACCATCGAACGCACCTCGAAGATCATCGAGATGTACTCTGATTGCCGGATAAAGTTCAATTAGCGCTGCAGAAAGCATTTCATCGTTACCAAGATCACCTTCGATGAGTACCTGCAGGGCTTCGTACAACGGTCGAGTGATACCGGACGAGTCCAGCGTTGCATCAACACCAGAGACAAGGCCGTGTATGAGTAAGACCGCCTCGACTGCTCTGTCGGATACTCTCAGCCTGGCAATCTTTCTCAGCCTCATCCACCTATCCGCGACAAGATGGGGGGGCAACGTATGGCCATGCAGTAGAGTGGCGCGAGCAAGGGAAAACGCAAGTGTTCTCCGGCATCCTGCGTACGTCACCTCTGCACCATCCGGCAATCCGAGACGTGATAAGGTGGCTTCGCCAAGCATCGCACCGACGCTTGCGATTCGAAAGGTTTTTTGAGGCACTTTTTTTTGAAAATCCGATCCCTTGATTCGCCTTGTTAGCAAATCAGCGGTTTCGCCATTCAGAACGTGCACTAGCGCGGACAGAGGTGATCTGTCTTGATAGTAGGTGGCTAGAGTAGCGAAAAAATCTTCCACATCTCCATTGGCAGGCACGACTACATTCGGAAGGGGAAGGCTATCTGACTGTTTGGTCCGAAGTGTTTCGTGGTACTTGGGGGCGTTAAATGTCTTCGACGAAAATAGATCGCCACCCTCTGTGGATTGTGTCGCTGTGTCCAGCCCTAAAATTTCGGACAAGGCTTCAGTGTTACGCTTTAACATCACGAGCCTCTAAATAATTCATCAAAATCTGGATCTGCCGGAGGAGGTTGTAGCACAGCCAAAGCGGATTCGAGATAGCCAGGAAGGTGACCACTGTAATACATATGAACGCTCGTCTTGCCTCTAAGCACTCCGGTATAAATCAACCGCTTCTGAACTGGCCCCATTCTGTAAAGAACTTCGCATCCACCAAGATGAACTGCGCGAAACTCCCAACCCTTGGCGCCATGAAGGGTATCAACCCAGATGCGTTGATTGGGGTCGCTGATTGACGACAACGCTAAATGTCCCTCAAATTGTGTTACCTGATCACGCTTGGGGAAGAGGACGCCGATTCTTTCATCGGGGTAGAGTTCTAGTTGTGACTCGAGATTTGCAACAATAGCGCCAAGCTGAGCATTAAACGTAGGGCAAGGGACGGATGTGACCGACGATGGCAGCGTTGCCTCAGCGTAACGGCATTCGCCCTGTAGTCGGGGGTATGCGACTTTGTCTGTCAAAATTGCATCCGCTACTTTGCACAGCCGCAGTCCGCTGCGATAGTGATAGCGCAGATTTACGATATTGTTGCTTACGAGTTTCTGCATCAGTTCCGGCGTGTGTGTGACTTTGTAAATGCTTTGCCGTGAGTCTGAGGCGAGCACCAGTCTCTTGGTTAGAGATCGGAAAACTATAAGTTCGGTATCTGTATAGTCCTGTGCTTCGTCGATCAAAAGTGTTCCGCAATAATCGTCTGATATGCGCTGCGAATCTATCAACGACATGACCTTACCGGCCAGCATGCTTCTATCGGTCTCGAAATCGTCGGAGAGCTCAAATGGAACGGAATACTCTCGCAGGACGTTCTTGAAAAACGTCATCTGCGTGATCGCTGACAATGGATCGATTCCGTAGTGCTCGCATCCATGCTCGACGAACTGTTTGAGGCTGTTCGTAAATACGACGATCTTGAAATCACTTTGCTTCTTCAGCGTAAGCCACTTTGCTCGGAGCAAGAGGATGTTCGTCTTTCCGGATCCGGCAGGCCCTGTTAATAGAAAGCTCGTGGACGCGGGAATATTTTCCACCGCCTGTCTCTGCTCGTCATCAAGCTGATCAGTGCGCACCCAAAACATCGTTGACATTTGCGTCCCCCGTTAGATGGACAACATTGATTCGACTGCGTTGAGGAACGCCTGCCTGCATGTAGTGAATGCAGTATCGACGGTAAACATCTCGGTCCACGCTGAGGAGGCAAACGTCTGGCCGTCTTGCGTAGCGGTGAAGGAGAGCTTTGTGGCATCTTCTAACATAGCGTCAACGCAGGTCGAAACGGAGAAGGTCACATTTGCTTGAAAACCTCGTGACTGGTCTTTGTCGAAATGCACATTGATCACGTATTCGCGAGACGACGTTGCGTCTTCGTTGATTTGGCTCAGCGGGAATATGGTTGCATCTAGCAAGTAGTTTCGAATTTCGAGTGATAGGGCATTGTTCAACTGCCAAAGCTGCTGTTCTCGCGTAGGACCCGGTGCCTTAGGCATCTGTTTTAGGGACGACTGACGCTCTTCTTCTCGTCTCAGTTGGTGTAGCCGTATCTTCTTTTCCTGCTGCTGCGCGTCTACCTGAGGCACTGACTCACGGAAACTGTCCCAAGACAAGAACTGTAGCCGCTGTCGCCAATCTTTGAGCAGGCATGCCTGCGCGATTTGCACCAACCTCGGGTCTACATCGCTCGATTCAATGACCGGAGTCATTTCTCGCACCGCGTCATACAGACACGCCCTAGGCGTGTCATGACCAGCAAATAGAACCTTCCCCATGATCATGTCATGTAGCGTGGCTCCGATCTGATAGAAAGTTACGGCACGCCACGCGCCGTCCACATTCCCTTCTTCGGTGCGCCAGACGAACTCAGGCGGGCTGTAACGTAACGTGGCAACAAACTCCTTGCCGGAAAGCCGTCCTTGGTCATCTTCGCCGGGCAGTCGGTAAACGATGCCGAGGTCGAGCAACGTTAGCGTCTGAAAGTCATCGCTGATGACGATGTTCGCGGGCTTGATGTCCCGGTGAACAAGCTCCTCTTTTTCCAAAAATTCTGCGGCAGATGCCAGTTGGTCCAACAGCCGAGAGACGGCCGACGAAGGCACCTTACCAATAAGCTTATCGAGGGACATGCCGTGGACCAGTTCCATGACGAGGAAGAGCGTGCCGAGGGATGAGTCTTCTCCTCCTGCGTACACCTCAACCAAGTTCGGATGATGTTTCGTCCCGATCAGTCCGAGTTGGAGTTCCAACCGCTCGCGAGCTGCGGGCAGACCATTTTCCGCCAACGCCTCAGGAAAAAAAATTTTGACAGCCGCTTCCGCGCCATCCTTTGAGGCGGCGTAGACGATTCCGTCCGCACCCCGGCCAATCTCCCGAGTAAGTGTCCATCCTTGTATCTCGGTACCGGCCAAGTTTTCGACATTCGCCACAGCACCCCCGTCATGTTGTCGACCTTTGCGGTCGATTCGCGATTGTTGATGGAGCCTGAATCAATCTAGCCGGTTACCATACGTTACTGGGTTCCCACGTCGCGATAATATAGCAGAGGTGCATCTGCCCCACGACTGCCGGCCGGTGCGAATCGCGTATGGGGATAAGGCCAGCATTGGCGTCTTGTGACCGTTGCCATGCTTGCCGCTCAGGCGGTAGGCTACTGTATCTGTGCCAGAAGACGTACCACATGACACCCCCCGAAATTCTCATTCGCCTCGATCGGATTCCATCCTGCCAACCCCTGACTGCTGCTCATGTCGCTGGACTGGCTGATGTGTTGCTGTCTGTTCCTCAAGCGGACTCGCTTGCTGGGCGACCGCTTACGGAGTCCGATCTAGCCGACATGCTTGGCGAATCGCAGTCGACGCTGGAAAGCTGGCATATCTTGGGCGACGGTGGACACATTCGTTACCGTGCGGGTGACGTTCGTGACTGGCTGTATCGCCGTGCAACATGGCCGGGTTTGCAAGCGAAGAGGGAACAGTTTGAGATAGATGGCGAGACTTACGAATGGGGCGATCCGCTTCTGGCCGTCATCATCGATGGGTGGATAAAGGATTTTTGGGGCAGTCTCGGTGAAATGGAGATGGAACCGGGCGGCTACGAAGTCCTGCGGATCGCCACTCCAGCGATTTCTGCCTATTCAGCTACAGCGTTAACTCGTGATCAGTTCGACAGCCTGCATGGGGTTCTGGATGCGCTCAACGACTTCGCGAACACTGTCCAGAAGTCGCCGGACGAGGCGCAGGCCATTTATGACAAATGGAAGACTGCTGCAACGCCGGATGCACTGCTTCTGTTCCTTCGGAGTTCGCTGGGCAGTGCATCAGGGATTGCCGAACAGATCATGGAGGAGATGCCGGACGACATACGGCAGCGTGTCAATCCTGCCAGATGGTTGTATGAATTGTGGCTGGCACACGGACTCGAGCGACTCGATCTGGGTTCGTTGAAAGCGATCTTGATCGATCGAGGTGACGATCTCAACATGAATGCGTTTGTCGAGAGGGCGGACGGCACGGTCGTCTTCCACGGAACTGTTTCGCATCTGCTTGCCGACACGGACGGAAGGATTTTTCACCTTGTGCCGCCGGACGCCTCATGCCGGAATAGCTATGATGATCTGCTCTATTCCTTGTTGGAAAACGGGCTGGCGGTCGACCGCCCCAACCGTGACAGGCTGACGGCCAGAAAGATCGGTGAACAGGTGCGTGGAGGCGAGCGTCCTTGGTTCCGCCGTGTGTTGAGCCGCTTTGAGCTTGAGACCAAGCTCAATCGTGAGTTGCCGGTCAACGAGGAAGCAAGCAACGAATCCTTCAAAAAGCCAGTCAAGTTATAGGGCTATGTACTGGCAATCTGCTTACGAACACTGATAGCGGAAGGCAGATCCTGTCGGCTCAGGTGATATTCAATTGCCATGGCCTCGACGAGATCGCGCATGCGATCCAGAATGCCGTGCCGGTTGAGCACTGGCTCAGCCGGCCCCTTTAGCAGGCAGATCACCAAAAACTGTAGCGCTTCCGTCGGATGACGATCTGCCATTGCGTAACGCCAACCAGCTAGCGCAAGCGAGAATCCATACAGTGTTGGTGTGAAGAGCCGGGATTTTGCCGACTGCGAGATCAAGTTTTTCTTTTCCCAGACGAGAGTGCTGTTCTGGCTGGCTGCCGCCCATGCGGCAGGCTCAGCGAAAACATGGAGCACGGCTTGCGTGCGCGAAACGGTCGTATGTGGAATACCTTGCTCGTAGAGCATTTCATCAAGATACCGGGCGAAATCTGCCTGCTCCTCGAATAACCGCCATAGAGGCACATTGTCCCGATTCTCTTCCGGGCCAATCTCAAGTACCCGCCGCGCACCGGCAGCGAGAGGATGTTGCTCGACCAGTTTGATCGCCGCTTCATCCGGCGTGCGGTCGCCGCTGCCATAACGACTCCAGGTCAGCTTTGGGACATTTTTTGCCGGAGTCTTGGTCGGCATCTTTTTCGTTCCCTCGTGGCCGAACAGGGTGCGGTTAAGCGCCGCATATCCCTTTGCTTCTGTCCTGCGGAACAGGTCTGCAACCCATGCCTGGGTACGCATGCCGTCGAAGATTGCTCGGGGTTTCTGCCCCTGCTGAGTTGGCTTTGACTTGCTGAGACCGATCGTCTTTTTTGCCATGCAGATGCCCGTCCTGAGTGGATTCCATCGATTTTGATGCTCGCATGGTACCCCATGCTGGCATTGGGTTTTCGTGGGGGATCAGCGGATGATGAACACCATCGACACAACGCAAGGAAAACCGACCGGTTTGAATCAGGTGGCGATATTCATCAACCTTACAGGAGAAATCTTATGAGTAAAAAAACACATCGGAAAACCCAAATTGATCCCTTTCAGGTGGGCGACCCGAACGATACCTATGAAATTGTGGCCGTAGATTGCTACCGCGAGGGGATCCGTGTCCGGCGTCTTCAGATTATTTACAAGAGGCAATCCTTCCCGGTGTTTCAGGTGGAAAGTTACAAGTCTGGCATCGGGGCTCTTCTGATGGAAGAAAAAAATCGGGAGATCTTTGATGAGATTGAGGCGGAGCGACCCTTCATGATCGTGCTCGATCGGACCGAAGAGTACCGGCGGCACACCGGTCTGAGCTGGAGGAAGCTCCACGATCAGATCATTGATGAGGCTGCGGAAATGATGACTAGGTTTCGCGGCGACACGGTGTCATTCAACTAAGAAATCGTCTGGTCAAGAGCGAGTAGACGTTTAAAACAGTAGGAATGCTAAATAATATAAAGGAAAATATATGAAAACGACTAATAACGAAGTGAATGTTTACGAACAGATTGAAGTCCACCCGGCAACCGGATTGTTTCCGGCCATGCGCAACGAGGAGTTCTGGCAGCTCAAGCAGGACATTAGGAATAATGGCCAGAAGATGCCGATCCTCGTGCATCACAACCAGATCGTTGACGGTCGCCAGCGGCTGCGGGCTTGTCGCGAACTTGGGATCGATCCGGTCTTCCTGGCTGTCCCGTCTCTTGGAATGTCCGTGCAATCGTATATCGTCAGTCAGAATCTGCATCGTCGTCACCTCGATGACAGCCAGAGGGCAATGATTGCTGCTAGGCTGACGAACACGAGCTTGGGTGCGAATCAGCATACCGCTCAGGCGGTATCCCAGAAGCAGGCCGCAGCCGATCTGGATGTGTCGGTCGATTCGTTGCAGCGGGCCAGCAAGGTTATCAAGGCTGGGCATGATGGCTTGATCGAAGCAGTTGACTCCGGTCGGCTCGATGTGAGCAATGCCGTGGCTTTGATTACCCTGTCGCAGGACGAACTGGACAAGCTGGTGACGGAGTCGGCAGAGAAACTGACCGAGGCAGCCAAACGGGCCCGCAAAGAGGAAAGCGAAAAGAGGCGGAAGCTTCAGGCAAACGCCGTGCAGGCGATCCGCAATCTGAATCGTCCCTTCGATCACACGGTCGGGCCGTTTAATGTGGTCTATGCCGATCCCCCTTGGGACTATATGGCGGAAACGACCCTCGGCTATCCGACGATGGCCACGAGCGAGATCTGCGATCTGCTTCGCGACAGCAATTCAGTTGCTGACGATGCGGCTCTGTTTCTGTGGGTTCCTGCATCGTTGGTAGCCGACGGGCTGAAGGTTATCGAAGCTTGGGGCTTTCGCTACATCACGCAGGCGATCTGGCACAAAGGGGCCAGTGGGATGGGCCAGTATTTCCGTGTGAACCATGAGGTGCTGTTGTTCGGGCTTCGCGGTCACCGCATGCCCCAAGTTGCTGCGGAATCGCGATCTGCGTCGGTGTTCCAGTTTGATCGCCGTGTGCACAGTCAGAAGCCTGACGAGTTTTATGAGGTGATCGAGGCGATGTACCCCGATCTGCCGAAAATGGAGCTGTTCCGCCGTGGTGTTCCGCGCGACGGTTGGCACTGCTGGGGTAACGAAGTGCAGCACGGCCCAGCGGTGCCGCTCGGTCAGCAGATCGTCGATGCTATGGCGGTCGAGCCGACGGCGGGTGAGCTGGTGGAAGTGGATGAGGCAGGCGATGCGGTCAATGACCCGGTGCCGCAGGCAGCATAGAGGTAAAAAGCCCTTCTGCACATGAGCACATCGCAGAGCGGTTAATATAAGTAGCTTGATGATTGAGGTAGTACAAGAATGGTCGAAATGTGCTTCGGCCATTTTTTTATTTCTGTTTGCCCTTCGGGCTAGAGTTTCTGCCTTGTCGTCCTGTCCTGGACTTCAATTTCCCGCTGATCTGCATGCCGCTCGTGCGGTGTCCTGCCGTCGGCTGTGCGCGGACGCGATCCGAGCATGCGGGCTAATTACCTGACTGGGGCCGTTCCGGTCGAAAAATGGTGAAATCGGCCCATAAGCGGTCACAGTCCCATAATCCGTCCACGCTGCTTTAGACTTCGAGCCATAATGTTTCACCAAAATATGATTAAGGCTCAGCGTAGCCTCAGGAAGCAGAATCATGACCGACTCAGTCGCCCAAGCGCTTAGAGAGCTGGCTGATACCCACCTCGCGACCATCCAAAAACAGCTTCCCAGCGATGCCTTTGGCCGCTTCGTTTTATTCATTGAAGTCGTCCGTGCGATGGACTATTGGAGCATATATTCCAAGCTCACTAATGCAAGAAAAGAAGGGGAAGAGCAATCGTTTGATCTCATGTGCTGGGGATGGAACCGGTCCGTCGCCGAGCTCTTCGAGCCGTTGGAGCAGCGCGGTGCCTTCCCTCTCATGGAGAGTACGCAGCATTCACGCAGCCTCGCCGTCGGGCTGATGCAAGAGTTTGGCAAGGTTTCGCTGCTGCGAAGACTGGCTGACATGAGCGAACGGGGCATCGCGAAAATTGCTAGGGATGGCGACGAATTCCAAATCAGCATGGACGAGGACGCGCGGGCTCAGTTCACCGATGCTAGCGAGTTGGACCGCCTCAAAGCTGCGGAAGCGGGATTGCCGTCGTCGGGCACCGGCTGGACCATGGCTTCGATGCGAGATGCCTTGCGCTTTCCCGACATGCCGGGGAACTACATGGCTCTAGCCAACGCACCGGTCAAGCGTTGGCTCAGACCAGACATCGAGGAGCTCATTAAGCCCCTGGTGAGACCGTGGGACACCGGACGAGGTGTCATGGTTGCCTACGACGCTCGCATCGAGGTGGACAAGCACTACATGGCGGAGGCATTGGCCTTGGCGACGACTTGGCGCGAGGAATCAGGCATTCATCCTGACGCACAGCTGGGCTCCATCCGTGGGTCGGAAATTGCAAGCGTCTGCGCGGCGCTCATCAGCCTTCATGCAAAGCATTTTGGCTGTGTATCGGTCGCCAAAAACCTATTTAGCCAAGTGTCGGTCCCTCAGAGCTTGACTATTTGGGGGCCAAGGTCTGACCTAGAAGAGTCGATCTCTCTCATGAGCGGTCGTCCGGAGTCTGTCGTTCGCGCTGCGTTCAGTACTGTGGCAATGACATCGGACCAGGCGAAGAAATTGGCCAATCATTCGACACCCCTGATCCCGCTGCTCTTTGATTTGGGCAACGGCTTTATCCTTCGCCCGGTGTCGTGCCTGACCCGCAACCCTTTTACGGCGGCCAAAACTCAGCATCAATGGCTGGATTCGCGCACTGAACACGCCATTGCCGCAGATCGAGAGGATTGGATGCGGTCAAATCTGTACGGCATGTTCAGAGGGGGACGATATGCATGCTTCCCGGGCAACCTCAAATTACGTCGCGCATCGTCAATCCTGACTGACATTGACGCAGTCGTGTATGACAGGCTTACCGGTGACGTTGGCCTCTTCCAACTGAAGTGGCAAGACTACTCCACGAACGATGTCCGGCAGCTGCGAAGCAAGGCCGTTAACCTTTCCGCAGAGCTGATAGATTGGTCCGGGAAGGTGAAGTCGTGGATTCAAGAGAATGGCATTTCCGCGCTCGACAAATCTCTGCGGCTAAAGCAAAAACGCCGCGAAGCAGTCCGAAGTATTTTTCTCTTTGCCATTTCAAGGTCGGCTGTTCGAACGCAAGGTTATGGCATCAAGACCGATGCGCCTGATCTGGCTATGGCAGTCTGGCCACAGTTTGTTCGCGCGCGGATGGAGATCGGGCCTGCAGAGCGCACTTTGCGAGATATACACGCCCGGCTAGTTGAAGAGTATGGACACGTGCCAAGTATTACACCGATGCCAGCTTCGCTTGGGGTAGCTGGCACCACTGTGCATATTCATGATCTTTGGAATCGAATCGAGCACGCCGAGGCAAAGGCATGAGGCGTGGTGCACGTTATCGTGCCGCTTAGGCAGCACTTTCGTCAGCGAGACGTATCGCCCATCCGTATGAGATTTGCTAATCTGCGCGGTCTGGGCAAGGGGTCAGCTACGGACTTGCATGCCAAGTTGATCAATCTCCAAGTCGGAGGTGTGCCGTTGCTTCTCGGAAATATTTGCTGACGGTCTTGATGTTCATGCCAGTGTGTTCCATAAGTAGGCGACGGCTGAGTTCGCTTCCGTAGAGGGAATATAGCTCGGTTGCTGCTTTGACCAGCGTGTCCAGCGATTTTTGCCGTCGCACGGCGTTGGTGTGGTCTGCGCCGCTGCGCATGCGTTCGGTTGCCGTTTCATCGGTGAAAGTCAGCACATGTCGACGGCTATCAGCGGTGTTTCGGTTTTTCCAATGCCACTTCGCCACGGATCGAGCAGTGGCCTTGATTTCGGAAAACGGCAGTGGTCGGTCGAAATGCCCATTGATATCTTCTGCTTGGGCGAGTGCGAATCGATACCAGGCATCTAGGTCGTCGTGCTGGCGCACGGCACTATATGCCCACATGCGAAGCGTGTGGAACAGTTCGTCGTTTCGTCCTTGGATCTGTATGTGCTCGGGTACCGAATGCTTGGCCGACCATCGGGGCAGGTCGATCCATTCGGTGAAATCCGCCAAGTCGAAGCTGGTAGGGAAGGTGATGACTTCCCAGGCAGGATGCAGCGGGTTCTTCGTGACGGCGTGATTGAAGGCGGTGTCGGCCGACAGGCGGGATTCCATCGCTAACTGGATCGCCTCGAAATAGTCCTGCGGGGCGCTTCGGCTGTTCTTGTGATACGCAACAGGCGTATTGAGCCGGTAGAGCATGTGGCAATGCCCGTTCTTCCTGTTCACCGTGATGATTGTGGGTGCTGGCAGTTCGACATCTTCGAACCGGAACGCCGATGCGGGCTGGTCTAGGTCGAAGCTGAGGTATGCCCGATAGACGGGATTGAGGCCGCAGTAGGCGAATTGATCGACCTTCTCGCGTTTGCGAAACTTGGTGCCTTCGGCGAAATCGTTGGTGGTGACTACGGCCTCGTTCAGATGGTTATAGAAGTCTTCTAGTTGTCGGTTCATTCATTTTGTTTGTTAGTCATAAGACTAACAAACAAAATTTCTTCCTCGAAGTCAAGGCCGTTGGAAGACTATCGCGTTATACGGCTTTGAGATTGCATGTCGATCGTTCAGAACACGGTAAAGGCGAGGGAGGGATTGAACTGGTTTAGATCGATTCGCTCGTGAAAGTCGAGGGCCTCGATTCCGGCTTGAAGAGTGAGCATTGGCAATGGATGCAGATAGTCGAAATGCGCGTTTTTCTTGTCGACGTGCCCGGTCAACTGGTAGACGGTACTGTCGTTTACCATCCTCGCCGAAAGGCGGGTGATGACAGTGTGCCGAAGCGAGTGGAAGCAGGTGGTTGGGTCTTTCACGCCGATCTTGACCAGATACTCGGAAAAACGCCGGGACAAATTTTTCTTCGTGCCGTTGTGTCCATCCACCAGATACCAGAACAGTCGATCATTTTCGCGATTCTTGGCGGACTGGGACAATTTTACGAACTTCATAAACCCGAGCTCGATCAGCTTGGAGTGGATAGGAATAATGCGGTTGCCGGCCTCTGTTTTCGCATCGGTCACGCGAAAGAAGTGCACGCCATCTTGCTCCTTGATGTCGTTCAGTTCGAGCGAGGTCGCTTCCTCGATGCGCATGCCCGAGTAGAGGCACATAAGCGGGCCCCAGAAGTAATCGGGCTTGATCGCGAGCTTGCGATAGTTCGTCCAGTCGAAAATCACTGCGAGGTCGTCGTCATAGAACATGTCGCGCTTCTTGATGTTGTTTTTGGCGTGCTTGATAAACATATCGTCTACCGGATTTTGTTCGATCTTGGCGTAGCCGTTATTCGTGGCGAAGGCGAAAAAGCTTCGCAGATGTGAAAGGCACTGGTTGACGGTATGAGCAACCTTGCCTTCATTCAGCATGCGGGTCTTGAACGACTTGATGTCGTCCTTCGTGTAGGCATCAACCGGCTGATCGCCAGCCTGCCCGAGAAAAAGCTTGAGGGTCTGCTTGTGCTTGTAGACGGTTGCCGGCCGCAAGGTGGCGTCGATTTCCTGAATATAGAACGGCTCGACTTCGCCCATCTTGCGGGATTTCCGCTTTTCGATCTGGGCGACCGGCTCGATAACCGTGGCCGACACGCTGCGCCGTTCTTCTGACCGGTTGGGGCTCACCGCTGCTGTGCTTCGCAGTTTCGCCATCTGTTCGAGGATTCTCAGCCCCCGTTCCTGCTCGCTCTCGGTATCTGCTTCGAAAACACCCTCGGCGATATTGATCTTGAGAAGTTCCCTGACCTTGCTCAGGTCGATTGGCTTGCTCATTTCGATCCCATAGTTGAGCATCGCGGCCATTGCGCGAGCCTGTTTGTTGTTCCTGGTCCGAAGCGAAGTATAAATGCTCGTCTGGTCGATCTGGGCGGCCAGGTGACGGGGAAGGGTGTAGCGGAAATAGAAGATTCCCGTCTTGCTGTCGCGGACGAGACGAGGGATTTTGACAGGCACTGGATGATCTCCATGTGCCTATTTATTGAGCAGTCTGTGGGTGCTACGTGTGGGTTGGATTCTCCAGCACCACCCGGAAAGCCTTGTCAGATAAGGCTGAGGCGGTTTTGGAGCGGGCGATGGGAATCGAACCCACGTCATCAGCTTGGGAAGCTGAGGTAATGGCCATTATACGACGCCCGCAGAACGGGGGATTGTACAGGGAGGTGGGTGGGGAGGGCAAGAGGGATCGGGCGGGGAGTTTTGCGGCTCGTGAGGTTCTTGTGGGTGGGGGAGGGCGGCATGATCGAAGCGCGCGATATTCTTATGGAGATGTCGTAATTGCATGAATGGATTTCTTGGCATTGCCACCTAGCTGATCGAGTTGTTCCTGATCTTCGTTATCGTGAAAATAAGAATCCAGGCTGCCGTAGTTGGGCTGGCCCCATGAAAAACCGATTCCGATACTTGTCAGACGCTCAGCAGTGGCAGTAGATGGATGCCTTGGCGAACCATGACCTCGCAATTCCGACAGGGGCGTATGAATGTCATGTTTTGTCAGAATGGATTCTGAATGTTCCCCTGCGCTGCTAACGCGCAATCAAATTCTCTTCGCTTGCAATATGATGGCGGCAGGTATCAGTGGCCGGTTTGCTGCTTTGATCGCTGGCAGTGGATTATTAAAAAAGCCTTTCGATACTCAGAGGGTGGCTGCGACGGCCCTAGCGGCCGCCCTCGCCATTGCAGAGCAAGGGGTGTGGGCATCCCTATGAGAGAAAGAGCCTCGTCGGGCTTGCCGTCAACAAGAACCGGGTAGCACATGAACCTGACCGATTTGATTCAGTCACTGCAGGGTGGGCTGATCCAACAAGATCGTCTCTTGAAGACGGACATTCCGTCGTTGCCGGATAACGCGCTCGTGCCTCGTCGCGCCGTGAGCTATTCCGAGCTCGGCCGTGATTTTCGCGTCACTCTGGATATGGTGTCGACGGCCAGCGACATCGAGCTGAAAACGCTGATCGCGCAGCCGATGACGCTTTGGATATTGCAGGCAGACAAGTCCTATTTGCCAATCAACGGCTACATCCATACGGCTCGCCGACTCGGTGCTGAAGGCAGCCAGGCAAGCTATCAGCTGACGTTCGCTTCCTGGATGCACTTCCTCAAATACCGTCGTGACATGCGGTATTGGCAAGATCGAAGCGTCGACGCGATCATCGCCGATGTGTTCAACGCCCATCCGCAGGCGAGCGGGCAGTTCCAGTTTGCATTGTCGAAGCCGCTGCCATCGCGTTCGTATTGTCGTCAAAGCGAATCTGACTGGAATTTTGTCCATCGGTTGATGGAGGAGGAAGGTCTGTTCGGTTTCTGGCGGCAGAACAAGGATGGTAAATCGCATACCTTGGTCATGACCGACGACGTTCATTCGCTCGATCAGATACAAAGCAATCCTGTCGAGTTTTACAGAGCCGGCGCTGGCAGTGAAGTGGATGCGTTTACGCAGTGGGCGGGTTCACGGACTTTGCAGAGTTCGGTGCATACAACCCGCACGTTTGACTACAAGGCGCCGTCAGTGGGTGCCAATCCCAAGGGCACGACACTGCCGACCATGGCTGGGCAGGGCAATCTGCCCGAGCAGACCGAGGTCTACGAGTACACGGGGGCCTACACCTACGATCGACAGGATCGAGGCGAGCATCTTTCCAAAGTGCATCTGGAAGAATGGGAATCACGCGCCAAGCGTTTCACCGGAGCGGGTGGCGTGCGCGGCATCGATGCGGGTTTGCGATTCGAATTGAGCGGTCATCCGGAGCATGATCGCGATCCTGCCAGCCAGCGAGAGTTTGCCGTGATCAAGGCATGGCGCTACATCGAGAACAACCTGCCACTGTCGGATCAGGAGGCCAGTTTCCCGCACAGCTTGCAGGATGAGTTGGCTCGGGCAAAAGCGGAATTCTCAGGAGTCTTCGTCAATCATGATGACGGTTCGGCGGGCTTCTACCTAGTCGAAGTCGAGGCGCAACGTACCACGGTTCCATACCGTAGCCCGTTCGAACACAAGAAGCCGGAGATGCACCTGGAGACGGCAATCGTCGCCGGCCCGCAGGGTGAGGAGGTGTACACGGACGAACTCAACCGCGTGAAGCTGATGTTCATCTGGGACCGACAGAATCAGGGTGACGCGGGTGCTTCGTGCTGGGTTCGAGTGGCCCAGTCGGATACGGGCGGCGGCTACGGTGGTGTCCATATGCCCCGCGTCGGTGAAGAGGTACTGGTCGGTTATCTAGGGGGTGATTGCGATAGACCGATCGTCCTGCATCGCGTCTACAACGGAAAAGTTAGCCCGCAGTGGCACAGCAACGGCATTCTGTCCGGGAACCGCTCCAAGGAATATGGCGGCAGCGGCTACAACCAGATGGTGATGGACGACGCGACCGGTCAGAACCGGGTCCAACTGATGAGCAGCAGCGCGAACAGCATGCTGCATTTGGGCTATCTGATCGATCAGAGCGGCAATACACGAGGTTCGTATCTTGGATCTGGCTTCGATTTGAGGTCAGATGCGTATGGTGCGATCCGCGCATCCCAAGGTCTATATCTGACCGCCCATCCCAAGTCGGCTAGCAGCCAACCCCTGGATGTACGCGAGGCCCAGCAACAACTCGTCAATGCCGAAACCGTGGTCGAGGCGATGTCGCAGGCGAGTCAAACGCACCAGGCGGAAAGCCTGGATGAAGGCCACCAGGCGCTCAAAACCTTTACCGATGCGACTCAGAATAGTGTGCAGGGAACATCGTCGGGCGGCACAACCGCGGGGGGAGGTACGGGCAGCGCGAATGTTTTCAAATCGCCGGTCATGTTGATTGCGGCCCCTGCCGGCATCGCGTTGTCGACGCAGGATTCCGCGCATGTGTCGAGCGAGCATCAAACGAACATCGTTAGCGGCCAGAGCACGTTCATCTCGAGTGGCAAGTCGCTGGTAGCAAGTGTTGCGGAGAAGATCAGCCTGTTCGTTCAGAACGCCGGGATGAAGCTGTTTGCCGCGAAAGGAAAGGTTGAGATCCAGGCACATGCGGACAATGTCGAAGTCACCGCGCAGAAAACCGTGAAGGTGCTGGCGGCAACCGAGAGCGTCGAGGCCATTGCGAAACAGGAGATACTTCTGACGTCCGGCGGTGCGTACATTCGCATCTCGGGTGGCAACATCGAGATTCATGCCCCGGGGAAGATCGACATCAAGGGCACCACGCATAATTTCTCTGGACCGACCTCCTTGTCGAAGTCAATGAACGAATGGCCCAACATGCCGCACGACGAGGAGTTCATACTTCGTCATCACGCGACCGGTCAGCCGATGGCGAACCGGCGCTTTGAACTGACGCGTGCGGATGGGTCCGTGATTACTGGCCGGACCGACCCGAACGGTGGAACTGGAGTACAGAAAAGTTCGATGATCGAAGGAATGCGCCTCAAATTTTTGCCCGAAGGTGAGGGATGAACGATAAGACGAGGACCGTAGCGCGCAGCTACGACGAGGATGGCCTCCCGGTCTGGCATTCGCAGACATCGCCAACGAGTATGACGACTCGTGCGGAATGTTTGATGCATCCAGATCGGATCATTCCGGTGATCTTTGTCCCCGGCATCATGGGTTCGAACCTGAAATCGAAAGACGTCACACAATCGAAAAAGATCGTCAATATCTGGCGGCCGGATCTCACGGGAGCAGTGACAAAGATTATTGGATTGAACCCTGCCGGAAGAAAAAAGGTCTTTAATCCTGAAAACGTTCAGGTGGATCGCGACATCGATGTAGGTGGCCAACGTCTGGCAAATGCAACCAATGGTTTCCCGGCTAAGCTTATTCAGTCCCGTGGCTGGGGAACTATTTTCTGGGGAAGCTATGGCCCTCTGCTCGAGTATCTTGAGTCGAATTTGAACGATGTCGTGCGATGGGATTCGGCCAAGAATGAGGCCGTCGTTGATGGTTCGTGGACGCCGTACATATCACATGGCGTTGCCGTCAAATCGGATGGTAAGGATCAGATTCTTCGCTTGACGAAGCGAGAGTTGGAGCAGGTTGCGAAGTACTGGTATCCCGTGCATGCAGTGGGGTACAACTGGCTTCAATCGAATGAGCAGTCTGGAAAAGACCTAGCGCGGGAAATTGACGCGATTCTCGAGCATTACCGGGACAAGTGGGGTGGTAAAGCAGTTCAAAAGGTGATTTTAGTAACCCACTCGATGGGAGGCTTGGTAGCTCGGGCAGCGGTTCATCCAAAGATGGGTAATGCCTCAGACAAGGTGCTGGGCATTCTGCATGGAGCCATGCCTGCTCTCGGGGCGCCGGCGGCCTACAAGCGCATGCGGGCTGGCAATGAGGCGGGTGGATTTTCCATCAACCCGATCACAGTTTTGAAGTCAATCGCAACGTGGATGTTCCTGGGCGCATATGGCCCGGATGTGGCGCCCGTTCTAGGCCAGTCTCCTGGGGGGTTGCAATTACTCCCGAACCAAAATTATCCGGGTGGATGGCTTACTGTTAGAGCGGGCGGTGTCAGCTACCCGATCGAGGGCAACCCCTACAAAACGATTTATAGTGAACGTAGTCGCTGGTGGAGGCTCGTAAATCCAGATTGGCTAGATCCGGGCGGGGACTCTGGCGTGAGATATGACGAATCCGGAACGGTGGTCACCAAAACCGATCCCGCGTGGGCAAAATATATGGTCTGTTTGTCTAGCGCAGAGCAGTTTCATGCGTCGCTAGGTGACTACTATCACCCGGTGACATACGCGTTCTTTGGCTCCGACTCCGAGCACAAGGCGTGGGGTAAGATTCAGTGGGACATTGGGACGTTACGTTTCGCGATGCGAGGACCCATGTCTGTCTTCGATAGTAACGCGGAGCTGAAGAAACTTGCGATGGACGGATTGCCGACGAGCGACAATGGTAGCGGGACAATAGAAGCGCGGGTGGCGGACTCGTCTTGGATGGGTGATCTACGGGACCGTTTTTCGATCCGCGATGCAGAGTCGCCCGGTGATGGTACCGTGCCGCACGAATCGGGCCTAGCGCCGGGCAAACGTGGTGGCGCGATCGAACAATTTGCGTTTGACGGGTTTGATCATCAAAGCGCCTACCTTCCGGAGATGGCTAACGTGATGGCTGTCACAAAATATGCGATTGCGAAGATCGCCCAAAAGGCAGACTGGGGTGACGTTTGAGAGCTAACGCGTACATCAAGATCATTTTCACAATTGCTCTTGTTCAACTCGCTGCCTGCAATCGACATCAGGATTCAAGCATGAGTAACCTATCCCAATCAATGTCCGAATCAATGCGCACTGTTTGCGTCGGTCGTTACACAATCGATCTTCCGAAATCTGCAACCGATCTCAAAATTGGGCAGAAAATAAATGGTATCCGAATCGAGGTGCAGTATCCGGCCGACGCAGAATTGCTGAAGCACAAAGTTGCGGCGGACGCGCAGCCTGGCACCGGGAAAGCCGCGTCGAAATTGATCGACTCGCCTAATAGCTCTCCCGAATCTTCGATCTTCCAGATATCGGAAGACGGTCAAGACTTGCACACGATACATGGCTATATGATAAAGAGCGATGTGTTGTATTCGTTCACCGTTCAGGTATTGTCCGACTCGGTCGTCGGGGCGAAAGCCGCTATATCGAAATTGATGCAATTAATTCGTCCTCGAGAAAATCTAGATGTCCCGAAGGAAGCTGGAATTTGTATCGATCGCGGGTTTATTTCTGGCGACCGCGAACAAATGGAATCTGTGACTATGGTGGTGAATCTGCCGGAAATCAAAAGTAGATTTGGAGTTGACTTTGATTCGGGCGATCAGGGGACCAAAGAAAACATTATCTCTCGCATGTCAAATCTACCGCTGCCGCTGGCAAATTTTGTGTCCCAGTCGTCAACGATTGTCCGCCGTGAAGAACGAAAAATTGACGGTCGGAAGGGTGATGAATACGATCTCATCGACAAATCAGCCAAGACTGCTTCGTTCGAATGGTCCGCAATGCCTGGTGAGGATGGTGTGCGTGAGCCCGGGATTGACGCAACGCTTGATTCCTATGAGGCGGTTAAAGATCAAGAAGTCGGCTCACTCCTTGCGGCGTGGGATGCGATTTTGAACTCGCTCAAGCGTCGTTGAATTGCGAACGCCGTTGGTTGGTATTTTGGAAGTTTCTATTTAGTCGGACATGCGAAACATAGTGGAGCCAAGCACTGCAAAGGGTTGCCGGGAGCTGAATGTGCTGCGAACTCCCAGAACGAATATCGATCTGACTTAAAAGCTGGGAGCTAGAGCGCGCCGACATGACCGAGGATTTCTTCCGAAGCCGCCTTGATTCGATGATCGACCTGCGCCATGCGCTTGCGGTGCTCGCCACGCGCATGCCGTGGGCGCAGCTCGAAGCGACGATGGCGCCGCTGTTCGCCCATCGCAATCGTGAGGGCATGGCTGCGGAGGTGAACGATCTGTTCGGCGCGACAGCACAACTTGCCGGCGCGGGCGTGAGTGCGGCGGGCCGACCGCGCTTGCCGATTCGCCGGATGCTCGGGTTGCTCTACTTGAAGCACGTGTTCAATGAGAGCGACGAGTCGGTGTGCGAGCGCTGGGCGGAGAACAACTATTGGCAGTATTTTTGCGGTGAGGAGTACTTTCAGCCGCGGCTGCCGTGCGATCCGACCAATCTGGGGCGTTTTCGCCAGGTGCTCGGCGAAGCCGGCGTCGAGGAACTGCTGGCCACGACGATCGCGGCGGCGGCAAACATGAAGATGGTCGAGCCCGCCGAATTCGAGGCGGTGATCGTTGATACGACCGTGCAAGAGAAGGCGGTCGCGTTTCCGACCGACAGCCGGCTGCTGGAAATGGCGCGTGCGAAGCTGGCACAACGTGCCGGGCTGATGCTGAAGCAGACGTACGAGCGCGAAGGCAAGATACTGCGCCGTCGCGCCGGCGGCTACGCGCACGCGAAGCAGTACAAGCGGCTGCGCCGTGTCCTCAAGCGACAGCGCACCGTGCTCGGCCGGTTGTTGCGCGACATCGAGCGCAAGATGGCGGCGGCCACTGAAGTGTATCAAGCGACGCTGACGGTTTGGCGCGAACGGGCCTGGCGGATCTGCCGCCAACAGAAGAAGGACAAAAACAAGCTGTATGCCCTGCATGCGCCGGAAGTCGAATGCATCTCGAAAGGCAAAGCACGCCAGCCCTACGAATTCGGCGTGAAGACGAGCCTGGCGATCACCGAGAAGAGCGGTCTGATCGTCGGCGCCCGCACCTTTACGGGCAACCCGTACGACGGCCACACGCTGGCCGCCCAGCTCGAGCAGACGCGCATCCTGCTGGAGGGTGTTCCCGGCGAACCGAAGCCGAAGACGGTGCTGGCCGATCTGGGCTATCGCGGCGTCGACGCCGAGCTCGGGCCCGTCAAGCTGATCCATCGCGGCAAGTACAAGACGCTGAGCGAGAAGTAGCGCAAGTGGCTCAAGCGACGTCAGGCGGTCGAACCGATCATCGGCCACGTCAAACAAGATCACGGACTGCGGCGCTGCTGGCTCAAGGGTGCCATCGGTGATGCGTTGCATGCGGTGCTGTGCGCGACGGGCTTCAACCTGCGCTGGTTGCTGCGCGCGATTCAACTCGCGACGAGGTCGCCCTGCGCGCAGCTCGAAGCGGCCGCCTGAATTTCGCATGTCCGACTAAGTACATGCTGGAAGGTACGAATGATGAGCATGTCGTTCAGTGGCGACTACTGTGGGAAGACAGGCGCTATCAGGACGGTAGCATTCCGGAGGAAGAGGCGACCTACTTTCCCCAAGCTGTCATGCAGCAGAATCTGCGAGCCTTGCCTGGAGAAACATGTCAGCGTACTGGTCACTGGCAAAGCCCGGCCATGAAGGATTCGGTGTACGTCGAAGCTGGAGAGCCGATGCCCGGCCCTCGACACACCTCATGGGGTATGGTCATCTGGCATTATGCCGATCCCCAACCGGGAGTCTGAGTCGATTTGCGCAAGATTGGGGTAACAGGCTCGAGGGCGACCATGAAGCGACACCAACGCTGGTGACGATTTTCATGACAATCCACCATTCGAATTGGTGAAATGAAAGCGAAACGGGCAATCGAAATCAATGCAATGATCTATCGCTCGCTGGTCGGCTTGATGATCCTATTGTCGTTTTCGGCCTGCTCGAAGCGCAGCATGAATCTTGATGTCGCAATCTATAACTATTGGCCACGCGCAATCTATGATGTTGCTGTCGATGGTCAGTATGCAGGCGGAGCATTCATGGCGTATGAGCCGGGCAACGTGGGAGGGAAAATTGTCTGCTGCGTGAGAGTCAAGCCGGGGCCCATTTCAATTGAATATTCACTAGGTGGCCCGGAAGGCGCCACGCGGTTGGGTGAGAGAATTCGTGCAACCGCCGTCCTGCAAGAGTTGCCCGGGAATTCCAAGATTCTCACCATGCATGTGTACCCGAGCGGGACTGCGTACGCTGAAGTATCTAGGCAGTATGTCGACGAGCGGCCGGAGCTTGGGGATAAGAGATGAGTAGTTGATTTTTCGATATGGTTGGGCCGAAACCGGGATGACCTGATTGACCGCCTGAACGTAGCTATCCCTCAGAACTTCCTTCCTGTCCGCCTCGGAGCGAAACTGCGAGCGGGGAGTTCATAGTGGCCAGTGACGATATATAGGAGTCGTGGTTTCCAGAAGAGCAAGTTGGTTGTCCAAATCCACGCGCTCACGGAAAACCACAGTGACGACAGGTTCGACAGCAAGCACCATAGGCCTGTAATGACGAATACGATCAAGCAGTACGACATGGCGGATGATGCGACGCGTCGCAAGGTTTTCTGGCTGCTTCAGCGCGTGACCAGTTTTTCGCTTTGGAAGCGCAAGCGCGATGCATTCGCGATCTTCGCGAGTGCATATGAAAGTGCCCTGAAGACGTGGCCCGAGGATGACCCGGAGTATTTGCCCGCAGACAATCTGCCTACTGTCTTTGAAATACTGGCTTCCTACGATCACGGCTTGCCTGAACTGTCACGCGGGAACCGTTTCGTCTGGAAGCGAGGTGGACCGCTGCGATACGCGGTTGATCGATATCGGCACGTCAACGCGTACTTCTTCCCTCATCCTGATTACTGGGATCGTGGTGCGCAGAATGCTGCTTATCCACCGAAGATAGACGCATTTGCTCAACTGCTGCATGCATCGGAATATCAGATCGAATACGCGCCGTTTGAATCATCGGAGTTGACCCATCGTGGGGCGCAACTGCAATCAGTAGGATCGCTGCTGAATCCAGATGCCTACGAACACAACTTCTACACGCTGCCATATCCGGTTTTTCCGAAGGCGTTGCAGCAAGTGCCTGAACCCGTTGGCCCTGTGATCAAGTCCGGCGACAAGGTGCCCTGCGACGGCATTTGGGAGCCCGTTGCCGTCGAGCGATCCAGGCTGCTGGGCATCGTACCAGTCGGCAACCGGAGCTTGCGTGGCAGTGGGTGCTTCAATTACCTCATTCGAGATATCAGGGCGCCGGGCCTGAGGAGTCATGAATCGAGAACAGTCGTCCAGACGCACTGGCGGCTTTTGTGGGAGGACAAGCGATACTCGGATGGCATCATTCCTGACGAATCGCAGTACTTTCTAGTGCAGCCGCGTGTGTCGCAGCCGGACGTTGCAGCCGTCACACCGGTCCAAACCGGCGATCGTTAACCTGTCCCCGACGAATGACCGCTCGATGGTCGGCGCGGCTTATTGACGATCTACCTACGGAATTTGCGATATGGAAACGAGGCCAAGGATCACAATCAATGCGGTGGCTTGTCGCTTGCTCACTGTCTTGATGTCTTTCCTGCTGCTCGCCGCCTGTTCCGAGAGATCCATGAACCTCAATGTCGCGATCTACAACTATTGGCCTCGCGCTATCTACGATGTCGCGCTGAATAGCCAGTACGCCGGCGGTGCTTACATGGCCTACCACCCAGGAGGGGCGGGGGGCTCGGTTGTCTGCTGTATCAAAGTCAAGCCGGGGCCGATAAGGATCGAATATTCTCTAGGAGGCTCGGAAGGCATGCCAAGGCTTGGCGAGAGAATTCATGCGACGGCCGTTTTGACGGAGTTACCTGGCAACGCCAAGGTTCTCACCGTGCATGTGTATCCTGATGGAACTGCTTTTGCCGAAGCATCCAGGGAGTACGTCGACGAGCGCCCTGAGTCGAAGGGTAAAAGGCAATGAACTCGCTTCGCCAGCTTTCTTGAGCCATGCGAGCCAAGCGATGATTTGTCAGTGCGGTTTCAAGGTGCATGACATGCGGCTTTTTGATTGGCCTCACCAGTAAAGTGGCCGCCGCGACCTCAATCGAGCAACTTTAAGCGTCGGCTTGTGCGTCGCCCTCTGGGCGGGATTGCCATATCCTGCCGCGAGCGCCTAAAGTGGCGAGAGCCGCTGCTTCACCCATGTTCACTGCCTCGTCCCAGGAGCCCCCTTGTTCCTCTCCCTCGTCGCGATCTTCATCGGCGCCGGCCTGGGCGCCTTGCTCCGCTGGGCCTTGAGCCTGGGCATGAACCTCATCCTCCCCGAACTCCCGCTCGGCACCCTTGCCTCGAACCTGATCGGCGGCTACCTGATCGGCGTCGCGATCGTCGTATTCGGCGCGAAAACTGGCCTGGCTCCCGAATGGCGCCTGTTCGTGATCACCGGTTTCATGGGCGGCCTGACCACCTTCTCGACTTATTCCGCCGAGGTCATGACGCACGTCGTGGAGGGCCGCCTGGGCTGGGCCGCCGTGGTCGCCTTCGTGCACCTGCTGGGTTCCTTCCTGCTGACCTTCCTGGGCATCTGGACCGCGCGCACTTTCCTGGTCCCAGCCTGAACCCGCCCGGCGTACAACCAAGCACTTGCACCCGCAACAAACAAAAAGCGCCGCATGAAGCGGCGCTTTCCAGATCATCAAAACCTAAACCAGCTCAAGCAGCCATCACATCGTCAGCAAGGTCATCGAGATCGCCACGCGCGTGACCACCATCAGCAGCACCTGCACGATCACGAACAACAGGATCGGCGACAGGTCCAGCCCGCCGATATTCGGCAGCACGCGGCGCAGCGGATTGAGCAGCGGGGCGGTCAGCGGGAACAGGATCGCCATGGCCGGCGAGCGCGGGTTCAGCCACGACAGCAGCGCCATCAGGATCGTCATCCACAGCACCAGGTTGAGCGCCCATTTGGCGATGGTCAGCAGCGCGACGATCACGATGGTCGGCAGGATCGACAGCACGTCCATGCCGGCCAGCGACATCATCAGCACCACGTAGACGAAGGCAGTCAGCAGCGCCGCCACCACGCTGGCCCAATCGATACCGCGTGTACCGGTGATGACGCGGCGCAGCGGCAGCACGATCCAGTTGGTCGCCTGCAGCACGGCCTGCGTGACGGGGTTGTACGGCGGCACGCGTACCGCCTGCATCCAGGCGCGCAGCAGCAGGGCCGCGCCGAACAGCGTGAATACGGTATTGAGCAGAAAGCGGGCGATCTCGCCGAGCATCGTTGGAATCCTTGTCTGACAGTCGGGTAGCGTGCGGCCGCCGTATCGTGGCGGCATGCATCGGGCGTCACCTTATCACGGCTCGCGGCGCCCGGGGGCAGCCTGCGCGAGCCGCCGATCGAGCAGGGCGTCCACGCCCCGTTCCACCGCGTCGAGCCCGGCTGGCGGCGTCGCGCGGCGCCTGGCCAGCTCGACGGCGCGGCGCGTCATCAGCGCGTAGAGCGTGGCGTGATCGCCGCCCATCTGGTCGAGCAGGTCGAGCTGGCGCTCGACGATGCCGGCGTCGCCGCGCGAGACCGGGCCGGCCAGCGCATTGGAGAGGCCCTTCTCGCGCGCGGTCTCGATGGTGCCGGACAGCATCGGCAGCAGGGCGCGCAAGGCCTCTGCCTCGTCCATGCCAAGCGTGCGCCACAGCTCGACCGCTTCGGCCAGGCCGCACAGCACGAAGCTCGCCGCGTAGTTGGCGGCCGCGTGGTAGCGCATCCGGCCACCGGCCGGAATCGCCAGCGGATGGCAGCCGAGCGCGCCGCTCAGTGCCTCCAGCACCGGGCGCAGGCTGCCGCCGGCCTCGATCGTCACTGAGCAGCCTTCGATCCGGGCCAGGTCGGCGTCGCCGCCGCCAAATAGATAGAGCGGATGGAAACCGCCGGTCTGCACGCCCTGTTCGGCCGCCGGCGCGAGCAGGTCGACGCTCGAGGCGCCGCTGCAATGCACGAGCGCCTGGGTCGGCGCGCGCGCGGGATCGAAGCGCAGCGAGGCGGCCACCGGCCCGATGCCGTCGTCGGACACGGCCACGAACACCAGGTCGGCCGCGTCGACCACCGCCTGTGCGTTCTCGACGGCCGTGCAGCCGTCGATCTGCTCGGCCAGCGCCCGCGCCGGGGCAGGCGAGCGGCTCGCCACCGCCACCACGGGATAAGCGGCCTGCGCGAAGCGTCGTGCCAGGCAGCGGCCGAGGCGGCCGGCACCGATGAAACCGAGACGGGGAACGGGAGGAAGTGACATGGGCGAAGCAGCGAAGATCGGCAAGCCGTCAGTATCCCGTATTTGCGCCGCCAGCCGGGGATCCCGCCCGAATGCTCGGTAGCGTGGGCAACGGCCGTTCGATTGGTGCCGAATCGGGCGGTAATTTGTAATCAATCATTACCCTGGACGAGCCGCATTCGACTCCGTCTATCGGAAATCCTGACCGATTTGCCGGGTCGATCGAGGGCGCGAAGCCCGGCCGGCGCGCCCGGCGGGCCGGGGCGCATCGCGAAAAGCCCCGCCGGGCGTGGCGCGAGGGCGCCGCGCAATTGCAATTTGCAACAAATGCGCTTGGTCCGCGGGAGGCGATTTCGCTACATTGGAGTCCATACAACAGCGCATTCCTTGCTGTTCATGTGGCCGGCCAACTTGACGTGCCGCCAGGAGAATCGAAGTGAAAAAGCTCATTCCTTTCGTTGCAGCCGCCGCTCTCGGCCTCGGGGTCGCGAGCGCCGCCCAGGCTCACGTTTCGATCGGCGTCGGTATCGGCCTGCCGATCGCCCCGGCCTACCCGGTCTATGCCGCGCCGCCCCCGGTCGTCTACGCGCCGCCTCCGCCGCCTGTCGTCTATGCTCCGGCGCCGGCCTATTACGCACCGCCGCCGGTGGTCGTCGGCGGTTACTACGGCCGGCCTTACTGGCACCACTATCACGGCTACTACGGCCACGGCTATTACGGCCGCCGCTGGTAAGCCCTCGCGCGCTCGATGCGCGTGAACACGGCGCGACACGGGAAACCGTGCCGCGCCGTTTGCTTTTGGGGCGCGGGAATCAGGCGCCGGCGTGCACGATCAGGTCGCGATAACCGCCGACGATCACGCTATAGGAGAAATAGGCGAACAGCAGCGCCGACACCACGTGGCAGGCGCGCATCAGTCCCGCGCCGGCGCGCTTGCGGCCCTGGCTGGCGAGCCCGCAGAGAAACAGCGTCCAGGCCAGGCCGCCGAGGAAGAAGCCACCCAGGAACACCGAGGCGGTGACGGGGGTGGTGGCGCCGGCCTTGGCGATCAGCGCGCCGCCGACGGCGGCGAACCACAGGATCGCCGAGGGCGAGGACATCGCCAGCAACATCCCGCGCAGGAAACTGCGCGGCGAGCTGGCCTGGGGCGCGGCGTCGGCGTCATCGCCGCTTGCCGTGGCCGAAGGCGGCGGGAACAGCGCCTCGCGCGCCATCTTCCAGGTCAGATACAGCAGCACGGCGCCGCCGCCGAGCCAGACCACCCAGCGCACCGCCTCGAACTGCAGCAGCACGGCCATCCCGGCCAGCGCGAGCGCGGCATAGACGAGATCGCCGAAGCAGGAGCCGAGGCCGAGCCAGAAGCCGGGCTTGAAGCCATGCGAGAGCGTGAGCGAGAGGATCGCGACGTTGACCAGGCCGATGTCGAGACACAGGGACAGCGACAGGAAAAAGCCGTCGGACAGCATGGAAGCGGAAGGAGGCACCATCGTCATTCGGGAAACACGTGTGGATGATCGAGGCCGCGAGCGATACCAGGGCCGCTCGCGGCTCGGCAAGCGCGCTCGAGCCGCGGCTTGCTTGTTATCAGGCACTCGCCGCGAGGATCGGGCGATGAAGCGAGCCGGCGCCATATAGAAGACGAGTCGGCCCTGTCGAGGCGAGACAGATCAGGACAGCCCGAGCTCGTTCCAGAGCGTATCGACGTGCGCCTTCACGGCGGCGTCCATCTCGATCGGCCGGCCCCATTCGCGCTGCGTCTCGCCGGGCCACTTGTTGGTGGCGTCCAGCCCCATCTTCGAGCCCAGGCCGGCCACCGGCGAGGCGAAATCGAGGTAGTCGATCGGCGTGTTGTCGACCAGCACGGTATCGCGCACCGGGTCGACGCGCGTGGTGATCGCCCAGATCACTTCCTTCCAGTCGCGGATATCGACGTCCTCGTCCACCACCACGATGAACTTCGTATACATGAACTGGCGCAGGAAGCTCCAGACGCCGAACATCACGCGCTTGGCGTGGCCGGCATAGCTCTTCTTCATCTGCACGATCGCCATCCGGTAGCTGCATCCTTCCGGCGGCAGGTAGAAGTCGGTGATCTCGGCGAACTGCTTCTGCAGCAACGGCACGAACACCTCGTTGAGCGCCACGCCGAGCACGGCCGGCTCGTCGGGCGGCTTGCCGGTATAGGTCGAGTGGAAGATCGCGTCGCGGCGCATCGTGATGCGCTCGACGGTGAACACCGGAAACCACTCCTGCTCGTTGTAGTAGCCGGTGTGATCGCCGTAGGGGCCTTCCAGCGCATGTTCGTAGGCGGCCGCGCCGCGCGTGCCGCTCGGGCGCGGCGGCGCGCCTGCCGGCGCCGGCTCGGGCGTGCCGTCCTGCGGGTAGATGAAGCCCTCGAGCACGATCTCGGCGCGCGCCGGCACCTGCAGGCCGTCGACGCCGGGCGTCAGGCACTTGGCGAGCTCGGTGCGCGCGCCGCGCAGCAGGCCGGCGAACTGGTATTCGGAGAGCGTGTCGGGCACCGGCGTCACCGCGCCGAGCGTGGTGGCGGGATCGGCGCCGAGCACCACCGCCACTGGATAGGGCTTGCCGGGATTGGCCAGCGCGAACTCGCGGAAGTCGAGCGCGCCGCCACGATGGGCGAGCCAGCGCATGATCAGTTTGTTGCGTCCGATCAGCTGCTGGCGATAGATGCCGAGGTTCTGCCGCGTCTTGTTCGGGCCGCGCGTGACGGTCAGCCCCCAGGTCAGCAGCGGGCCGGCGTCGCCGGGCCAGCAGGTCTGGATCGGCAGCCTGTTCAGGTCGACGTCCTGGCCTTCCCAGACGATCTCCTGGCACGGCGGCGAGGACACCGTCTTCGGCGCCATGTCCCACACGGCCTTGGCCATCGACAGCAGCTTGCCGGCATCGGCCAGGCGCTTGGGCGGGTCCGGCTCCTTCAGGGCCGACAGCAGGTGGCCGACCTCGCGCAGCGAGGTGAGTGCGCTGGCGTCGTCGGCGTGCTCGGCGTCGACACCCATGCCTAGCGCGACGCGGCGCGGCGTGCCGAACAGGTTGCCGAGCACCGGAAACCGGTAGCCGGTGGGCGGGTCGAACAGCAGCGCCGGGCCGCCGGCGCGCAATACCCGGTCGCACAGCTCGGTCATTTCGAGCACGGGCGACACCGGCTGGGTGACGCGGCGCAACTCGCCGATGCCTTCGAGACGCTGGGTGAAATCGCGTAAGTCTTTGTATTTCATGGAAATGTTCGCTGGATCCGGCGGCGCCGGCGGTGCGGGAGGCGGCGCCAGGCGCCACGGATCGAGCACCGATTCTACCCGCCGAAGCGTTTGGACGAATGTGTCCCGAAAATTTGTGAAGCGTCCGTGAAAGCCAGACGGCACGCGGCTTTTCGATCCGGTGCGTAATAAATGATTACTTTTTGTTATGATTTCGGGACTTTATAGTGTTGACGATCTATAAAACCGTCCCTAGAATCCGCTCACATTGATCGCCGGGCCCTGGCAGCCAGCCAGTCCGCTCCGGTTCCTCAGACGCTCCGCGTCGCCGTCCGCCGCGACCTGCACGGCACTCGACGGTTGTAGTCGTCCTAGCCAGCGCCTTCGCGACGCTGGTTTTTTGCGTGGGAGCCACCGCGCGTCAGCCTGCCCGCCGGGCGCTGAAGCAATCCGCCGTGGCCCCCGAACGGTACACATACCGTTTCTCCGATGTCGCCGCCCCGTCCGGGCGAGCGGTGTCCTGATTCCGCGGCCACGCGTCCTTCTCGCTTCGAGTCGAGCGAGCCGCACGAGTCATGTTCATGGGAGATCTGAATGAACGCTTGGTTATCGTGGCGTCCCAACGAACGGCATGCGCAGCTGCTGCGCGAAGTGCTGCGTCGCGGGACGCGTGTCAGCCACCATCTATTCAGCGTGGTCGGCGGCCTGGCCGTCGTCACCGCGTTCGCGCTCTGGATGATGCCGAACGCCCGCGGCACGCTCGCCGCGAAGCTGATGCCCGTGCTGTCGGCCGCCGTCAAGGCCGGCCCGGCGCGGCTGCTGTCCGGGCACCCGCTGCCTGCCTTCGGTCCCGGCAATGCCGACGAGGACCTCGACGCCGACGGCCGCACCTCGCCGGTCTCGTACAACCCAACGGGCGAGGCCGGCGGCAACGCGGTTGACGCCGCTGCCGACGCGGCCGCCGCCGATGCGGCCCACAACAGCCAGTCGCCGGTCACCCTGGCCAAGCTGATCCCGCTGCAGCGCGTCGCCCTCGACGCCCGCAGCGACCGCGTCTTCACCAGCCGCGAGCAGTCGCTGGTGGCCAACTACCTGGCGCGCCGTTACCACGTCGCGCAGGAGCCCGTCGGCCGCCTGGTCACGGCCGCCTTCCAGACCGGCCACGATATCGGCCTGGACCCGCTGCTGCTGCTGTCGGTGATGGCGATCGAGTCGGGCTTCAATCCCTACGCGGAAAGCGGCGTCGGCGCGCAAGGGCTGATGCAGGTGATGTCGAAGATCCATTCCGACAAGTTCGAATACGCGGGCGGCACCGATGCGGCGCTGCGCCCGGTGGTGAACATCCAGGTCGGCGCGCTGGTGCTGAAGGACTGCATCGCGCGCGGCGGCTCGCTGGCCGGCGGCCTGCGCCTCTACAACGGCGTGACGGGAACCGACGACGGCGGCTACAGCGCCAAGGTGATGGCCGAACGCGCTCGCCTGCGCGATGTTTCGCGCGGCCGCAACGTGTCGATCTACGCGCCGCTGCTGCCCACGCCGGTGACCACCACGGCCTCGACGACCGCCTCCTCGGGCGGCAAGCGCGTGCAGGCGACGCTGGACGGCGCCCACCCGATCACCATCAAGGCCAGCTCGCCGGCCGAGTCCAAGCCGGCCGCCACGCCGCAGGCCGACGCGAGCAACGAGACGGGCGCGAAGCACGACGGCTCGTCGGAAGTCGGGACCTGATCGAGCCGGGCGGGCCGACTGGTCCGCCTCGCGAAGCACGGTCGACGAATACGAAAAAACAGGGCGCCCTCGGGCGCCCTGTTTGTTTTCCGGAGCCGGTCGCGCCAGGCGCTTCCCGTCCCCGAATTTGCAACTTTCTGTTTCCGGCCGCGAGCCTTCGCTCAGCCGCCGAACAGCTTGCGCAGCCGCGCGACGGCTTCCTCGAGACGCTCGTAGGCGGTCGCATACGACAGCCGGATGTAATCGCGCGGCGCATGCACGCCGAAATCCATCCCCGGCACCAGCACCACGCCGGCATCCTCCAGCATCGCGTCGACCAGTTTGGCACTGTCGCCGGCCGCCGGATGCGCGACGCCGCCGCAGCGCGCGTAAACATAGAAGGCGCCGTCGGGCGTCACCGGAACCTCGAAGCCGAGCGAGGCCAGCGCCGGCACGATGTAGTCGCGGCGGCGCATGAATTCCAGCCGCCGCGCCTCGTAGATCGCCAGCGTGTCGGGTTCGAAGCAGGCCAGCGCGGCATGCTGGGCGAGCGCCGAGGCGCAGATGAACAGGTTCTGCGCGAGCTTCTCGAAGGTGCCGACCAGCGCGGGCGGCACCACCAGCCAGCCGAGCCGCCAGCCCGTCATGTTGAAGTACTTGGAGAAGCTGTTGACGGTGATCACCTCGTCGCTGAAGGACAGCGCCGAGACGGGCGGGCCGTCATAGCTGAGGCCCTGGTAGATCTCGTCGATGATCGCGAAGCCGCCGCGCTCGCGCACCGCCTGCAGGATCCGGCCGAGTTCGTCGGGCGCGAGCGAGGTGCCGGTCGGATTCGACGGCGAGGCCAGCAGCACGCCGCGCGTGCGCTCGCCCCAGCGCTCGCGCACGTCCTTCGCGCTCAACTGGAAGCGCGCCTCGGGGCCGCTCGGCACCAGCACCGGCCGGCCTTCGGCGGCTGCCACGAAGTGCCGGTTGCAGGGGTAGGACGGATCCGGCATCAGCACTTCGTCGTCGCGGCCGACCAGGGCCAGGCAGGCCAGCAGCAGCGCGGCCGAGGCGCCGGCCGTGACGATCACGCGCTCGGGCGCGATCTCGAGTCCGTAGGCGCGTGCGTAATGCGCGGCGATCGCCTCGCGCAGCGGCGCGATGCCGAGCGCGCTGGTGTACTGCGTCACGCCGCGCCGCATCGCCGCCGCGGCGGCCTCGACCACCGGCTCGGGCGCCGTGAAGTCCGGCTCGCCGATGCTCATGTGGATCACGTCGCGCCCGGCCTGTTCGAGCCGCGCGGCCTGCTTGACGACTTCCATCACATAGAACGGCTGGATCGCGTCGACGCGCGAAGCCAGCCGGATCAGCGATTCGGCAGCGGTATTCATGTCGGGCAGCGGGGAGGGGGTAAGGAAAAGCGGGCGCCGGGGCGCCCGCCACAGGTCACATCAGGAGCGGCGCGCGGCGGCTTCTTCCGGGCGCAGCTTGAGGGCCAGCTTGTCGAGCACGCCATTGACGTACTTGTGGCCGTCCGAGCCGCCGAAGGTCTTGGTCAGCTCGATGGCTTCGTTGATCACCACGCGGTAGGGCGTCTCGATCTGGTGCTTGAGCTCGAAGGTGGCCATCAGCAGCACCGCGCGCTCGACCGGCGAGAGCTGCTCGATCGGACGATCGAGGTTGGGCGCCAGGATCGCGGCCAGATCCGCATGCTCGCGGACCACGCCGTACACGATGGTTTCCAGCAGCTCGCGATCCGCCTTCTCGTAACCCTGCGCGCCGCGCAACTGCGCGTCGATCTCGCCGGTGGACGCGTTCGACAGCAGCCACTGATACAGGCCTTGCGTCGCCAGTTCGCGCGATTGTCGGCGTGCGCTCTTCTTCATTCGTTTTCCTCTTCGTCTTCTTCTTCCTCGTCCTCGTCTTCCTCATCGTCGCTCAGTTGGTCGAGCGTCATCGTGAGGTTGGCCATCTCGACGGCCGTGCGGGCCGCGTCGCGACCCTTCTCGGTCATGCGCGCGATGGCCTGCTCGTCGTTCTCGGTGGTCAGCACCGCGTTGGCGATCGGCGTGTTGAAGTCCAGCGCGATGCGCGAGATGCCGGCGCCGCTTTCGTTCGAGACGAGTTCGAAATGGTAGGTCTCGCCGCGGATCACCGCGCCGAGCGCGATCAGCGCGTCGAACTGGTTGCTTTCCGCGAGCTTCTGCAGCGCCAGCGGGATTTCCAGCGCGCCGGGTACGGTGACCAGCAGCACGTCCTCGCCGGTGACGCCCAGGCGTTCGAGTTCCTCGACGCAGGCATCGGCCAGGCCGTTGCAGACGGGCTCGTTGAAGCGCGACTGCACGATGCCGATGCGCAGGCCTTCACCCTCGAGATTCGGTTGGTATTGTCCGATTTCCATGTTCTTTCCGTGGTTGGATTCAGCGTGATTGGGAGCGGCGCTCAGCGGCTTGCGTCGACATCAGAGCTCGGACGCCGCGCCGCCGGGCATCGGCACGAAGCCCGTCACCTCGAGACCCCAGCCCGACATGCTGCCGAGCTTGCGCGGGTTCGCGAGGACCTGCATCTTGCCGACGCCGACGTCGCGCAGGATCTGCGCGCCGATGCCGAACGTCTTGAAATCGACCGGCCGGCGCTTGAGCGCGGCCGCCTTCTCCTCTTCGTCGAACGCGAGAAACACGTCGACCAGATGTTCCTTGGTATCGCCGCAATTGAGCAGCACCACCGCGCCGAGGTCGCGCGCGGCGATTTCCTTCATGGCCGCGTCGAGCGTCCAGGAGTGGGTCGAGGCGCCGGTCTCGAGCAGGTCGAGCACCGACAGCGGCTCGTGCACGCGCACCGGCGTGTCGACCTCGGGCGAGGGCGTGCCGCGCACCAGGGCGATATGCGGCGAGCCGGTCGGCTTGTCGCGATAGAGCACTGCCTGGAATGCGCCGTGGGCGGTCTGCATGGTGCGCTCGGAGACGCGCTCGACGATCGATTCGGTGCGGCTGCGGTAGTGGATCAGGTCGGCGATGGTGCCGATCTTGATGCCGTGTTCCTTGCTGAACTCGATCAGGTCGGGCAGGCGCGCCATCGAGCCGTCGTCCTTGATCACCTCGCAGATCACGGCGGCCGGCGTGAGCCCGGCCAGGGCCGTCAGGTCGCAGCCGGCCTCGGTGTGGCCGGCGCGCACCAGCACGCCGCCCGGCTGGGCCATGATCGGGAACACGTGGCCCGGCTGCACGATCTGGTCGGCGCGGGTGTCGCGCGCGACGGCCGTGGCGATGGTATGGGCGCGGTCGGCGGCGGAAATGCCGGTGGTCACGCCCTCGGCCGCCTCGATGCTGACCGTGAACGCCGTGCCGTATTGCGTGCCGTTGCGGTAGGTCATCAGCGGCAGGTTGAGCTGCTTGCAGCGCTCCTGGGTGAGCGTCAGGCAGATCAGGCCGCGACCGTAGCGGGCCATGAAGTTGATCGCTTCCGGCGTGACGAATTCGGCGGCGACGACCAGGTCGCCCTCGTTTTCGCGGTCTTCCTCGTCGACGAGGATCACCATGCGGCCGGCTTTCAGCTCGGCGATGATGTCGGGCGTGGAGGCGAGCGTCATATCAGAAAAAGGGTGTCCGCTGGGGAAAAGCGCTATTTTACGTCAGGCCGGCCCGGCTGCCTTGGAAATCGGGCGGCGTGGCATGATCGGCGCTGGCGCCGTCCGGCGCGCATGCCGTCGCCGGGCCGGCCGCGCCGCGGTGGCCGCGTCGCGTCTGCCATTCGTCCGCCGTTCGTCCGCCATTCTCGCCGCCCTGTTTCGAATCGCCTGCCTGGAGCCTCGAATGTCCGTCCACACCTGGTTGCTGTTTGCCTTCGCCTACCTGCTGACCACGCTCACGCCGGGGCCGAACGTGCTGCTGGTGGTGCGCAACACGGTGCGCCACGGCGCGCGCGGCACGGTGGCCTCGATCCTCGGCAACCTGCTGGTGCAACTGGTGGTGGTGACGCTGGTGGCCCTCGGCGTGGGCGCCTTGCTGGCGGCCATGCCGCCGCTGTTCGTGGCCCTGAAGCTGGCCGGCGCCGCCTACCTGATCCTGATCGGCATCCGCCAGTGGCGCGAGGGCGGGCGGCCCGCCGCCGGGACGAACGCGGCGGCCCCGGGCGAGGCCGTGGCCGCGGCGGTGCCGGTGAGCCGCCTCAGGCTGTTTCGCGAGTCGATCCTGGTGGCCGGCGGCAATCCCAAGACGATGATCTTCCTGTCGGCCTTCATGCCCCAGTTCATCGACCACCAGCGCTCGCTGCCGCTGCAGTTCGCGCAGATGTACCTGACCATCGCGCTGCTGGTGCTGGTGGTGCACACGATCTACTCGACCGGCGTGCGCCATCTGCATGGGCGCCTGCGCGCGGGCCGGGCGGTGGCGGCGATGCGGCGCGTGACGGGGCTGGTGTTCGTCGGTTTTGGCGTCGAGCTGTTGACGGCGAAGCAGCCTTGAACCTGGTCGCGCGCGAGGCTACCGACGAAGGTCAAGGGAAATCTTGAAAGTGGATGCTCACATTTGAGACGTGGAAAGAGCTGCGGCACGGGTTTTCCGTGCCGCCGCCGGTCGTTAGGCGCGAGCGCGCCGCGGCCTACTTCCCGCCCAGCTTCTCCAGCACCACCTTCGCCGCCTGCTCCGACGAGGCCGGGTTCTGCCCCGTGATCAGCAGCCCGTCGGTCACCACGTAGGACTGCCAGTCGGCGCCCTTCGAGTAATCGCCGCCCTTGCGCTTCAACTCGTCCTCGACGAGGAAGGGCACGACCTCGGTCAACTGCACCGCTTCCTCCTCCGAATTCGTGAAGCCGGTCACCTTCCGGCCGTTCACCAGCGGCTTGCCGTCCTCGCCCTGGGCGTGGCGCAGCACGCCGGGCGCGTGGCAGACCAGCGCGAGCGGCTTGCGCGCGGCGAAGGTGGATTCGATCAGCGCGATCGAATCGCGATCCTCGGCCAGGTCCCAGAGCGGGCCGTGGCCGCCCGGGTAGAACACCGCGTCGAACGCGTCGTGCGTCACCGAGCCGAGCCGCACCGTGTCAGCCAGCGCGGCCTTCGCCTCGGCGTCGGCCTCGAAGCGATGCGTCGCCTCGGTCTGGAAATCGGGTTCGTTGCTCTTCGGGTCGAGCGGCGGCTGGCCGCCTTGGGGCGAGGCCAGCACGATCTCGGCGCCGGCATCCTTGAACACGTAATAAGGGGCGGCCAGTTCCTCGAGCCAGAAACCCGTCTTGCGACCGGTATCGCCGAGTTGGTCGTGCGAGGTCAGCACCATCAGGATCTTCATGACATTTCTCCAGGGGACATCCAGGGTTGCGGTAAATGAGTAATGGACCGCGATGAAACCGGGCAGGCGCGGCAGGGCGCGAGGCGATTGTCGCGCCTCGGCGTGACGGGCCGGCGGCAGTGCAGGTCCGTCACATGTCGCTGCGCCGGCCGCCCGGCGTTCGCTACGCGGCCATGCAGGTCAGGGCGCCGGATCAGCCAGCAATTTCGACACCCGCGCCGGCTTCGGCCAGCGTCGGGTAATCGACATAACCGACCGGGCCGCCTTCATACAGATGCTCGCGGCGAACCGCGTTGTAGGGCCCGTCCTCGCGCAGCCGCGAGGGCAGGTCGGGATTGGCGATGAACAGGTTGCCCCACATCACCGCGTCGGCCTTGCCCTGCGCGAGCCAGGCATCGGCGCTGTCGCGCGTGAAGGCCTCGTTGGCGATCAGTGGGCCGCCGAAGGCCTGCTTGATGGCCGGCGCGAGGCTGTCGGGGCCTTCCTTCTCGCGCGTGCTCAGGTAGGCCACGCCGCGTTGCTTCAATTCGCGGGCGACGTGCAGGAAGGTCTCGCGCAGGTCCTCGTCGCCCATGCCGTGGTCGACATAGCCGCCCACGCCGCCGTCGCCGCGCGGCGCGAAGTGGACGCCGACGCGCCCCGCGCCCCACACGCCGATCACGGCATCGGTCACCTCCAGCAGCAGCCGCGCGCGGTTCTCGATCGAGCCGCCGTAGGCGTCGCTGCGCCGGTTCGCCGAACTCTGCAGGAACTGGTCGAGCAAGTAGCCGTTGGCGCCATGCACCAGCACGCCGTCGAAGCCAGCCGCCTTCGCGTTGGCGGCACCCTGGCGATAGCTCTCGACGATGCCCGGCAATTCGTCGATCTCGAGCGCGCGCGGCACCGGGTAGGGCACCTTCGGCCGCACGCGGCTCACGTGGCCTTGCGCGGCGATCGCGCTCGGCCCGACCGGCTGCTGCCCGTCGAGGAAGATCGGATGCGAGATGCGGCCGACGTGCCAGAGCTGCAGCACGATGCGCCCGCCGGCCTCGTGGACCGCGCGCGTCACCTCGGCCCAGCCGCGGATCTGTTCGTCGTTCCAGATGCCGGGCGTGTCGGCGTAGCCGACGCCCATCGGCGTGACCGAGGTGGCCTCGGTGAAGATCAGGCCGGCGCCGGCGCGTTGCGCGTAGTAGCGGGCCATCAGCGCGTTCGGCACGCGGCCGGTCGCGCGGCTGCGCGTGAGCGGGGCCATCAGGATGCGGTTGGGCAGCGTCAGTTCGCCGAGCTGCAGGGGATCGAAGATCGTGGTCATGGTGGTTCGGATAGTCAGGATCGGGTGGATGCCGCCCGGCGCATTCGCGTTCGTGCGCTGCGCCGGGCGAGCCAGGGGATTCGGGGCCGGGCGGCTCAGGACTTCGCGACCAGCACCAGCTTCTGGTTCACGAATTCCTTGATGCCGAGCTCGGACAGCTCCTTGCCGTGGCCCGAGCGCTTCACGCCGCCGAACGGCAGCTCCGGCGCGGTGCCGGCCAGGGCGTTGATCCACACGGCGCCGGTCTCGATGCGCGAGGCCAGGCGGCGGGCGCGTTCGATGTCCCGCGAGAACACCACGCCGGCCAGACCGTAATGCGAGTCGTTGGCCAGCTCGGCGGCGGCATCGTCGTCGGCCACCACGTAGACCTGCGCGACCGGGCCGAAGAATTCCTCGAAGTAGGCCGGGTTGTCGCGCGTGATGCCGGTCAGGATGGTCGGCTCGAAGTAGTTGCCCGGGCCGTCGATCGCGCGGCCGCCGTAATGCAGCGTGGCGCCGTGCTCGACGGCCGCCGCGACCTGGCGCACGATGCCTTCGCGCGCGGCGGCCGAGGACAGCGGCCCGAGCTGGGTGCGCTCGTCGAGCGGATCGCCGATGCGCACCTGGCCGAACGATTCGGTGAGGCGGCGCAGGAAGGCCTCGGCGATGTTCGCGTGGACCACGAAGCGCTTCGAGCTGGTGCAGACCTGGCCGGCGTTGTTGAGCCTGGCTGAGGTGCCGACCTTCACGGCGCGCTCGAGATCGGCGTCGTCGAGCACCACGAACACGTCGTTGCCGCCCAGTTCCAGCGTGGTCTTCTTGAGGTACTTGCCGGCTTGCGCCGCGACGACGCTGCCGGCCTTCTCGGAACCCGTCAGCGCGGCGCCCTGCACGCGGTCGTCGGCGATCAGCGCGGCCACCTGGTCGGCATGGATGAAGAGATTGGTCCAGGCGCCTTGCGGGGCACCGGCCGCCAGCACCATCTCCTCGAACACGGCCGCGCTGTGCGGCACGTTGCTGGCGTGTTTCGAGACGATCGGGTTGCCCGCCGCCAGGTTCGGCGCCAGCACGCGCATCAGTTGATAGAGCGGGAAATTCCAGGGTTCGACGGCCACCAGCACGCCGATCGGATGATTTTCGAGCCAGGCTTCGCCATGCGCGGTCTCGATGCGCGTCGGCGCGAGGAAACGCTCGCCGTTGTCGGCGTAGAAGCGCGCGATGTCGGCCACCACCTGCACCTCGCCGCGGCTCTCGACGATGCGCTTGCCCATTTCCTGCGTGATGATGCGGGCCAGCTCCTCGGCGCGCGACTCGACGATCTCGGCCAGCCGGTGCAGGACCGCGAGGCGCGGCGCGATCGGCCCTTTCGACCACTCGGACTTGTAGAGGCGATGCGCGCTCGCGAGGGCGGCCTCGACCTGTTCGTCCGTGTGGTTCGGCCACTGACGGATCAGTTCGTTGTTGGCGGGATTGACGCTCTGGTAAGCCATGTTGCTTCTCCAAAATGGGTTGCGTCCGGGGAAAAAGGGCGCGATGCTCATTCAAAAATAGACCAGTCGTCTAGAAGCGAGGTAGACTGACGCCTTTCCGGCGGTCCTCGCACCCAGGATTCGGTCGAAAACCTTGCCTGGCCTTGCATTCGCTTCTAAGTAGACCAGTCGTCTAGAACATGGAGCTCATTCTAGGAGCGCGGCTCGGCAGCGCACAACGACGAATGCGCAAGGTTTTCGGCCATCACGTTCCGCGACGGCCGCCGGTACTCGATTTCCCACTTTCTCAGGACGGCACGCGCATCATGCACACAGTTGGCGTACTGGTTCATCCCGGCTTCCAGCCGCTCGGCCTGACGGTCGGCAGCGTGTTCGAATACGCGAACGTGCTGCGCGGCGAGCCGTTCTATCGCTTCCACCTGTTTTCCGAGCACGGCGGCACGGTGCCGAGCTCGCAGGGTTTCGCGGTCGACAGCCTGCGCCTGGGCGCCTTGCGCTGCGACACGCTGTTCGTGGCCGGCGACATCCTGTGCGGCGAGGTGGCCGTGCATCCGGCCGAGCGGGTCGACTGCCTGCGCGAGGCGGCCGGGCAGGCGCGTCGCGTCGCGGCGATCTCGAGCGGGGTGTTCCTGCTCGCGCAGACGGGCCTGCTCGACGGGATGCGCGCGGCCGTGCACTGGTGCCAGGCCGGCGCCTTCCGGCAGCGCTTCGCCGAGGTGCAGGTCGAGGCCGATCATCTGTTCGCGACCGACGGCAGGTTCTGGACCGGCGCGGGCATGAGCGCGGGCCTCGACCTGGCGCTGGCGATGGTCGAGGCGGACCTCGGCGCCGAGCTTGCGCGCGAGGTCGCGCGCAAGCTGGTGGTGACCGAGCGGCGGCGCGGCGCGCAACCCCAGGTCTCGGCCCTGCTCGAGATGGATACGCGCTCGGATCGCATCCAGGCCGTGCTCGGCTATGTTCGCGAGCATCTGAAGGAGGCCTTGACGATCGATACGCTGGCCGGCGTGGCGCGCCTGAGCGTGCGGCAGTTCAGCCGCAGCTTTCGCGAGGCGACCGGGCAGTCGCCGGCCAAGGCGATCGAGCGATTGCGCGTGGAGGCGGCGCGCGTGCTGATCGAGAGCGGGCGGCATCCGGTCGAGATCGTGGCGCGCGAGACCGGCTTCGGCAATCGCGAGCGGATGCGGCAGGCCTTCCTGCGCGAGGCGGGCCTGCCGCCGCAGGCGATCCAGCGCGGCATGGCGATGGCGCGGGCATGAACGCGCGGGCCGGCTTCTTTTATCCGTGCCGCCGCTCGGGCGGCATACGAACCTCAGCTTCTCCAAGGCGCAAGCGATCATGACCACCACCACCGGCGCGGAAATGCGCATGCACATCCTCGGCGTGGCGCGCCCGATCATCCTGCGCAAGGGATTCTCGGGCGTCGGCCTCAACGAGATCCTCGGCGCGGCCGGCATTCCGAAGGGCTCGTTCTATCACTACTTCGGTTCGAAGGAGGCCTTCGGCGAGGCGCTGCTCGAGGTCTACTTCGAGCAGTATGCGCAGCATCTGGACCACACGCTCCAGCATGCCGAAGGCACGGCCGCCGATCGCCTGATGCGCTACTGGCGCAACTGGCTCGACACGCAATGCGGCGACGATCCGCAAGGCAAGTGCCTCGCGGTGAAGCTCGGCGCCGAGGTGGCCGACCTGTCGGAGCCGATGCGCGCGGTATTGCAGCGCGGCACGCAGGGCATCATCGCGCGCGTGACGGCCGGCATCGAGGCCGCGCTCGAGGACGGCTCGCTGCGCGGCATCGAGGATCCCGCCGAGACGGCGCGCGCGCTGTACGGCATGTGGCTCGGCGCGACGCTGCTCGACAAGATCCATCGCGACGGGCAATCGCTGCGGATCGCGATGCGCAACACGCGGCGTTTGCTGGGCTTGGCGGACTGAGGCAGCCGATGGCCAGCCGGCTGCGCGACGATCCATCTTCTCGCGTCCGGGTTGTCAGGCCGAATCGGCCGCGCGGCAGGTTTCGGCCGCCCAATCGATCACCGCGCGGATTCGATTGAGCCGGCGCAGGTCCGGGTGCACGAGGATCCAGATTTCTCTCGACAGATCGCAAGGATGATCATCCAGCCGGCGCAGGCCCGGCATCGCATCGCCGACGGCCCTTGGCAGCAGCGTCTTGCCGATGCCGGCCTGCACCGAGGCCAGCAAGGCCTCCGCATCGTTGACCTTCAACTGGCAGACGGGTTCGTTGCGTTGCATGACGGCATGGGCGATCCACTCGGCCTGGGGCAGGTCGTTCATGCGATCGTCGTAGCTCACCCACGAAAGCGGCGCGGCCTGTCCGTCGTCGCGGGCATAGACTGCGAACGGGAGTTCGCCGATCTTTTTCGCGATGATCCGCAATTCATCGCGCGGTCGCGCAAGCCGTATCGCCACGTCGGCCTCGCGTTTGGTCATGCTCAGCGAGCGGGGCTCGGCCACCAGTTCGACCAGCAGATCGGGATGCGATTTCAGCAAGCCCGGCAGCGCCGGGATCAGAATCCGATTGACCATGATCGGCACCCCGGTCACGCGGACGGTGCCCGCGACGCGACCATCCGCGCCGCCTATCGAGCCCATGGTTCCCTCGATCTCGACTTCGATTCGCTCCGCCAACTCGGCAAATCCCAGGCCATCGTCGGTGGCCGCCAATTTGCCCTGAATCCGATTGAACAGCCGCGAGCCGAGTCGCTCCTCGAGTTGAGCGATGCGTCGCAGCACCGTGCTTTCGTTGACGTTCAGCAGACGTGCGGCTTCGCTCACGGACTCGCCCCGAAACGCCGCCAGGACCACTCTCAGATCGTCCCAGTTTTCTTTTTGCATGTTGGCTCTAGTTCGTTTTTTGGCGGTCAGTCTACCGTCGTGAATCAGTCGAGACAAATGCTCGAGGTATGAGGCCGATTCGGGCAAGCATCGGCGCCGGTTTTTTGCTGGCGCCGGGCAAGTAATTTATTCCTGGCTCGGATGTTAATGAAATGTAAGAATAAATAAAAACTACCTGCTTCCCGTATTCTCGCCTCCTGATTTCAAGTTCGCCGTTCGATTTCCGAATTCGCAACGCCGCCGATTTATTTGGAATCCCGCGTACTCGAATTCGATGCGCATTTTTGCATGGGCGGTCGGCAAATTTGCCGGAACTATGTCGCTATAGCAGCGGATATCATAAGAAAACCACGCGGGCTCATATCGAGATGAGTTACGAAGCGCGGAAAAATAACTGGGGGCGCCAATGATTTTTGCTGTTTGCGTGCTTGCATATCTATTTCTCGTCTATTTCTGCCCGTTCTATCTCTGGCGATCGTTCTTTATTTTCACGAAGGCTTCGCTGTGCAATCGGGAAATCAATGTGGTTCAGAAAGCGAGATTGCTCCGGCATCTGGCGAAAGAACTCATCTATGCCCCGTTCTACACGATTCTCTGGTACCTGGATCTGGCGTTTTTCCGTCGCTACCTCAAGGCCAGCCTGGTCCGGCCGGTGTTCATCGCCAGTCAGCCGCGCAGCGGGACGACGTTTTTGCTGAGAACCTTGTCGAGTGATCCAAATACTTTCTTTTCGCTGAAGCATTTCGAGTGGCGTTTCCCATTCATCTGCCTGTGGAAGCTTATCGATTTTTTTCAACTGCGCAGCCGGATCGAAGCGATCGACTATTGGCCCAGGACCGAAGTTGGGAAAACTGCCTCGAAAATCCACCATCACAAGCTGGGCAGCGTGGAGGAGCATGGTATTTTTTTTGAAGAAAGAATGTATCACCATTACTTCTCGTTTCGACGCTTCCCGTTTGTCGAGGTACTCGATCGCATTGCGAAAGTCGACGAACTGTCGACGCGCGAACAGCGCAAGTTGATGCGAACCTTTCGGCAGGTCGTGATGAAGGTTGCCTATTATCGCGGCGAAGGCCGTACCTGGCTGACCAAGGAGAACGAGAGCGTCGCGCTCTATCGTTTGATAGGGCGGGCTTTCCCCGACGCGCGTTATCTCGTCATCGTGCGCCCTCCCCAGGGTTTCGTCCGTTCCTACGTGACGATGTCGAACGTATGTACCCTCGCGAAGCACGGGATCGATCCGTCGGGCCTGTCCGGCTGGAGTGAGGCGAATCTTCGCTTCAGGCTCGACGAATGCATGAAGCTGATCGATTTCGCCGCGGAACTCAAGCAGCGGCGCGAGGTTGCGTTCACCACCTTCGAGCAATTCACCACCGACATACAGGGCACCATCGAGCAGATCTATCGCGATCTGGGGCTCGACCTGAGCGATGCCTACCGGCAGGTGCTGGGGCGTATGCAGCTTGACCAGAATCGCCGCGACTCGGGCTATGTCAACGCGCCGCAATCCACCGAAGGTTTCGAGCGATATGGCGAATTCGTGGCCGGCATTGCGCCTGCCGCGCGCTGATCCCATTTTCCTCGGCACGTCCATTCATAAAGGGCAGTCATGAATATTCTCGGCCTGAACTACATCTTCCATGATTCGTCAGCCTGCATCGTCAAGGATGGCGAATTGATCGCGGCAATCGAGGACGAGCGCCTGACCGGAGACAAACACACGCAGCGCTTTCCCGAAAAGGCGATTGATGCGTGCATGCGCGTGGCGGGCCTGCCGCCCGAAGAGATTCATCACATCGCGGTGTCGTTCAATCCGAAGAAGCATGTCGTGACCAAGGCGCTCTATGCGACTTCGCTGCATCGGGCGGCGGGATCGTTCATCTCATACGAGTTCCTGCGTATCCGTGCGCGGCAGAAAGCATTCTGGAGCTGGTACCGGAAGACCTGGGGCAAGGGCGCACGGCGTCCGGCCGTGCATTTCGTCGATCATCACCTGGCACATATCGGCGGAAGCTACTTCGTCTCGCCTTTCGACGACGCTGCGCTGCTTTCCGTCGATGGCTGGGGAGAGTGGTCGACCACCTGGTTGGGGCAGGCGAGCGGGCATTCGCTGGAAAAGCTTAGCGAGAGCTTCTTTCCGCATTCGCTAGGCTGTTTCTACTCGGCCGCAACCGAGTTCTGCGGATTCAAGCCGAACTATGACGAAGGCAAGACCATGGGTCTCGCGCCATGCGGCGATCCTGATCGGTTCTACGAACCGATCAGCCGGCTCGTCAGGATCACCGAGAACGGCAATGTCGAGATGGATTTCTCGATGTTCGATTTTCCGAATGTCACGGGCCGCTTCTGCAGCGAGAACTTTCATCGCGAATTCGGGGCGCCGCGCCGGCGAGGCGAGGCGTTCGAGGATCGCCATCGCGACATGGCGGCCGCGTTCCAGCGCGTCCTCGAGGAGCGGATCCTCGAACTCTGCAGGGTGCTCGAGGCGCGCACGACCAGCCGGAACCTGGTGCTTGCTGGTGGGGTATCGCTCAACAGCGTCGCGAACGGCCGGATCCTGCGCGAGACGCGTTTCGAAAACATCTACGTGATGCCCGGCGCCGGCGACAACGGCACCTGCATCGGCGCGGCCTACTATCTATACAACGGGCTGCTCGGCGAGCGGAAGCGCTATCACCACCTGCATCCCTATATCGGTACCGAACACACGAATACCGCGATCGAGCATGCGCTGCGGCAATCCAAGCTGGTGTACCGCCAGTCCGAGGACGTCTGCCGCGATACCGCCCGGCTGCTGCGCGAAGGCAAGATCGTTGCCTGGTTCCAGGGGAAGATGGAGTTCGGCCCCCGCTCGCTCGGCGGTAGAAGCATTCTTGCCGATCCGACCTTGCCGCAGATGAAGGACAAGATCAATGCGGAGGTCAAGCATCGAGAAGCATTTCGTCCTTTCGCGCCCTCCGTGGCTTCGGAGGATGTTTCGCATTACTTCGATTTCGACGGCGAGTCGCCGTTCATGCTGATGGTCTGTGATGTCCTGCCGGAGAAGCAGCATCTGCTGCCCGCGATCACCCACGTCGACGGCACCGCCCGGCTGCAGACCGTCACGCCGCAAGCCAGCGAGCGCTATCACCGGCTGATCAAGGAATTCGAGAAATTGTCCGGCGTGCCGGTGGTCCTCAACACCAGTTTCAACATCATGGATCAACCGATCATCGAGTCTCCCATCGACGCGATCCGATGTTTCTTCTCGACGGGACTCGACGCGCTGGTCATGGGCGACTTCATCGTCGACAAGGCATGGCTGCGAGAGGCCGCATCGTCGGCAGGCGGCGAATCCGCGGCCGAAACGGCAATCCGGGCTCACCGCCATGTGCCGGCGGCGGCGCGCGAATCGGCGACGGCATCGGGGCATTGAGGGGGCGCGACGGCCTCGTGGATGATTCGTGTTGTCGTGATGTGGCGGGTTGGCTCGCGACGGCACTCCTTGCAGGGGAACGTGATGGCAGTGCGTGAGGATGCGGACGTGTTTCGCGCCACGTCGGACAATGAAATTACGTGGCACCAGATGGCGGTGGATCGCAGGGCGCGAAGCGAACTGAAGAAACAACGTGCGGCAGCCTTGTGGATGACGGGTTTGTCGGCAGCGGGGAAATCGACGATCGCCAGCCTGCTGGAGCAGCGGCTCCACGCCCGGGGTTTTCATACCTTCGTGCTGGACGGCGACAATGTGCGACACGGCCTGAACCAGGACCTGGGCTTTTCCGATGCGGATCGCTCCGAGAATATCCGTCGCATCGCGGAAGTCGCACGGCTCATGCTGGATGCCGGCTTGCTGGTGATCGTGTCGTTCATCTCGCCGTTTCGCTCCGACCGTGAATTGGCGCGCCGGCTGGTAGGAGAGGGCGCGTTTGTCGAGATCTTCGTCGAGGCGCCGATTGCGGAGTGCGTTCGCCGCGATCCCAAGGGGCTTTATGCGCGCGCCCTCAGCGGCGAGCTCCGCAATTTCACCGGCATCGACTCTCCATATGAGCCCCCGGAAGCGCCGGAAGTCCGCTTGCAGACCGCCGGCCGGTCGGTTGTCGAGGCGGTCGATACGCTGGAACGCTGGCTGCAGGAAAAGGGATATCTGAATGCATGAATTGAATTCGAAAGCGTGGGACGACGCGCTGGTGTTGGCGCGCCTCGAACTCATCGCGATTGCCGCGGGCGAGGAAATCATGCGCTGCTTCGAGGCGCCTGCCGAATCCACGCTGAAGCACGACGCCTCGCCGGTCACCGAGGCCGATCGGGTCGCCGAAGCGCTGATCCTGCAGGCGCTGGCCGTCTCGTTTCCAGGGGTGCCTTGCGTCGCCGAGGAAGCCGCGTCGGCGGGCGATCTGCCAGCCAGCCTGGGCAGTGTATTTTTTCTCGTCGATCCGCTGGACGGCACACGGGAGTTCATCGAGCGTCGCGACGACTTCACTGTCAACATCGCACTGGTGCGGGACGGGGTGCCCGTCGTCGGCGTCGTGCATGCGCCCGCGAAAGGGCGTTTGTACGCCGGCCGGCCTCGGAATGCGGAGTTGGTCCGGTTCGACAACGGATACGAGCAACGGATCCGGATCGAGGTCCGGCGGTGCGAGGATGCGCCGGTGATCGCGGTGAGCCGATCGCATCTGACGACCGCTACCAGCGACTTCATTGCGCGGATTCCGGGCGCGACGACGACCGCCATCGGCTCGTCGCTGAAGTTCTGTCTGATGGCGGCCGGGGATGCCGATCTTTATCCGCGCTTCGGCCGAACCATGGAATGGGATACCGCGGCCGGCGATGCCGTCCTGCGCGCCGCCGGCGGCAGCGTGCTGACGCTTGACGGCAAACCCTTGCGCTACGGAAAACGGAACCAGCCCACCGACACTGATTTCGCGAATCCCTGGTTCATGGCCGTGACCGGTGACGCATGGGTTCATGCCATACGACCGCGTGATCCGCTGATCCAGCCATCCTGAACACGACGAGAATCGTCGCGCGTCGAGGCGGGCAAGTTTGCCGGATCGCTCCGGCAAATATGCTTGGATATTCCGAAAATTCCGCGTGTAGGATCGAGAAAACTTCCGAGGTCATCATGATCTACTGCGTATTGTTCGAAGACGACGAGGCGTTTGCTCATGCACGCGCCGCCAACATGGAGGCCCACCTGGCCTTCCTGGCCGCCCAGGGCGGCCGGATTCGCGAAGCCGGCCCGCTGGTTGACACATCGACCCGGCTGGCAGCGGGCGGTCTCTGGACGGTCGAGGCCGAATCCGCCGAACGCGTGCTCGACTACATCAGGCAGGATCCGTTCTGGCCGACCGGGCTTCGAAAAGCCTGGCGCATTCTCGAATGGAAGCAGGTCTTTTCCACCCTGGCATCCGAACAGGCCAGCCGTTGAGTGACGCGAGCGCCAGGCTTCATGGGGGGCGAGTCGACGCGAGCCGTGAATTCGACATGACAAGTGAGAAGAAATGATGAAGCGAGAGGCCGTCTTCCTGAAAATCTGGTTGTCGATTTTCTGCACTTCGCTGGCGACCTTCCTGCTGCTGATGTCCTTGTCGGCGGTGGTCATCACGCGCACGGGATCGGCGGCCCTGGCGAACATCGTAGTCCTGACCCAATGGATTCCGGCCGTGCTCGCGCTGCCCCTGATCCGCTCGCTGGTGGCGCGCCGGAATGCACGGCAGCTGCTCGTGCAGGCGGAGTTCGGCGCGGTGCTGTCGATCGTGCTGATTCCCGTGGCAATCGACAATACATTCGCCATGCTGGCGCTGCTGATCGCGAAGGGAACCTTCGACAATCTGTCCAAGGTCAGTCGTCCCGTGGCACTGAAGCAGTTGTTCGACGGCAGCGATCTCGCGCGCGCGGCGTCTTACTACAACACCGCGATGCTGGTGGGCGGCGGCGTGGGCTCCCTGATCGGAGCCGCGCTGCTGGGCAGGCTGGCATTGGGCACCATCGTCGCTGTCTGCTGCGCCCTGCACGTGCTGTCGGCGGTCATTTACCTGACGGTGCGCGAGCGACGTCCGGCGGATCGCGCCGCGGCCTCCGGGGCCACCTCGACGCCGACGTCGGAGCAGGAGATCTGGCAGGCGATCGTCTACTTCGTCGCGAGCGTTGCCCTGTTCCAGGGTTTCCACAATATCGCGCGCTCGGTGTTCGCCGTCCATCAGATGCACATGGCGTCCACCGGCATCCCCATTCTTCAGGCGGTCACCAACGGCGCTTATGTGATCGGCGCGTTCGTGGCCGCGCGCGTGAGCCTGGAGAAGGGGCGCTACGCCATGGCGGCGGTGCTGTCCCATGTGTTCGCGCTGCTGACCCTGCTGCCGCTGGTCGTCGTGACGGGGGAGCAGGCCGGGGTGTTCGCCTACGGTGTCTTTGCATTCGGCTTTGAACTCGCGTATTGCGTGCATCTTCGTTACCTGATTCTGGCCGTGCCCGGGGAACGCTTGCCGCGCGTCATGGCCAATGCCAATGCATGGGCGCTGGGGCTGATGCTGTCGTTTTCGATCGCGGGCAGTTTTCTGGCGGAACGTGTCAGCTTCGGCTCACTGGCCTTCGGTACCGGCTTGGTCGCCGTCTGCGTACCGATTGCCATTCAGATCCTGAAAGCCGTCGCGCGGCGCGAACCAATACGATTCAAGGGGGAGGCAGGCTGATGCATATCACATTCGTAGACAGCAATCCGGTGGGACTCAAGGCACTGGCCGCCGCACGTGCGGCCGGCCATCGGATCACCTTCGTGGCCTCCAGGCAGTTCGCCGGCTTGCTGGATCCCGACTCGATGGCGCGTTGTCGTGAACTGGCCGACCGCATCGTCGAGATCGATACGTCGCGCAACGACGCGGAACTCCACGATGCGCTGGTCGCCATCCATCGGGACCAGCCACTGGATGCGGTTGTCACCGCGCTCGAATACTGCGCGGCCTCGGTGGCGCGTTGTGCGCGGCGTCTCGGGCTGGCGGGCACCGATCCCGAGGCCGTGGCGCTTGCCCAGGACAAGGCGGCGGCGCGCGCGCGGATCGAGGCGGCGGGAATGCGGCCGGTTCGCTATCGCGTGGCGGATTCGTTCGAGCAAGCGACGGTTCATGCGCGGGATCTCGGTTACCCGATGATCGCCAAGCCGCTCAGCGGCGGAGCCAGCATTCGCGCCGAGCGGATCGACGATGCCGCTTCGCTGAGCCGGTATTTCGCCTCGCTCGACGTCATGCCGGACGTCCCGCCGGGGCTTGCGGACGCGATTTCCCCGCAGACCCTGCTCGAGGAGTACGTGGAAGGGCCGCTGTTTTCCGTGGAGGTCGCCGCTGCCGGCGGAGAGGTCCTTCCGCTCATGATCTCCGCGCGCAAGCGATGTGCCGATGAGCCCTCGATCGAGCTGGGCACCACCATGCCGGCGCCGGTTCGCCCGCAGACAGCCCGCCAGCTGACGGATTTTGCGTTGCAGGTCGCCAGGCATCTAGGCCTGGATTTCGGCATCTTCCACATCGAGCTGATCCTCGGCCCCAGCGGGCCCGTGCTGGTCGAGGCCAATCCGCGGATCATGGGCGGCAACATGCCGACCGTGTTCGCATTGGCCACGGGGGTCGATGCCTATGAATTGCTCAACGAGATGTATCTGACGCGACGGATGCCGATTCGCTGCCGAGACGTCTCGGCCATCCGTGCAGCGACCACGCGCATGATCGGCGCGGCGGAAGCGGCGACGATCGAGGCCGAGGTCGACCTGGCATGGCAGCGTCCCCTGGCACGCCATGTGGCGGCCTGGCGCTTCGATCCCGCGGTCGGGACACATGTGCGCCGCATGGATAGCAGTTACTGTCCCTATCATTTTCAGATCGTCGCCGAATCGGCCGAGGAATCGAGCCTGCTGGCGGAGTGGATCATCGGACGTACCGCGCATGCCGCGAACCTGAAACTGCGTAGTTCGAGCGAGGATTATCTGTTCCTGTAGGCGTCGCCGTCGCCTCCACGTGGCGGCGGGGCGGTCGTCTTCCCTGTCTGGACGTCGCCAGGCGACCGCGGCCACGCCCGCGATCGCCCATCCTGGGAACTCGGGCGCTCGCGTGCTCTCGTAGCTGTTCGCGCCGATTCAATGCTGCGTCACGGCAGGACTGTCTCCCACGTCGTGCGCCGTTTCTCGTGACACCGGCAGTGTCGCTGCCTGCCGTGCTGCCTCCTCGCCTTCTCCCATCCCCTCCTTGAAGCCCTTGATGGCGCCTCCCAGGTCCGTGCCGAGGCTGCGGATCTTCTTGGTACCGAAGATCAGCGAAACGATCGCCAGCACGATCAGCCAATGCGTGATGCTCAGACTTCCCATGGTCACTCTCCTTGTATCGGGTTCGATCGGTTCCAGGCGCCGATATCTCCGTCAGCGCGTGCGCCGATCCTAAGCGCGATCGGCCCGGCGATGTATCAAAGCTCCTGATGATCTGGCCAAGAAATCCTGATTGGTCATCGGCCTGATGCGTTCCTACTATTGGCGGCACGGAGCGGCTGGCGAGCATCCGATGCCGCGGTGAGCCGTTCATGCCGATGCATCGAACGACGGTTCACCGAGGCACGGCGCCATGCCGCTTCCGATCACAACCCGCGTCACCCGGGAGGTCCCCCGGCACCGGGAAACCATCAAGACGAGATCATCAGGAGAGCAAAACATGACCGATTTGAAACGTCGCAGTGTACTGGTCGGCGCGGCCGCCGGCGCGGTGGCACTCGGTGCGGCGGCAGCCGCCAAGGCGGCCGAATTCGGCAACCCCGACACGCCGGCGCAAGGCGCGATCAACTCCACGCCGATCGCGATCGCCGAGCCGGGTCCGCAGAACCCGCAACTGCGCGACGTGCTGCCCTCGTTCAACAACCCGCCGCCCACCGACGTCGGCGGCATGCCGATCCCGTGGGCCTCGTTCAACATGGCGCACAAGCGCATCCAGGCCGGCGGCTGGGCGCGCGAGGTAACCACCAAGGCCTTCCCGGTGTCGAAGGACATCGCCGGCGTGAACATGCGCCTCGGGCCGGGCGGCGTGCGCGAGCTGCACTGGCATCAGCAGGCCGAGTGGGCGATCATGGTCAGCGGCGAGGTGCGCATCACCACCATCGACACGCGCGGCCGCGCCGAGGTGGCCGACGTGGCGGCCGGCGACATCTGGTACTTCCCGCCCGGCCTGCCGCATTCGCTGCAGGGGCTCGGCGACAACGGTGGCGAGTTCGTGCTGGCCTTCGATAACGGCGCGGCCGGCGAATTCAACACGCTGATGGTGTCCGACTGGCTCGCGCACACGCCGCCCGACATCCTCGCGCAGAACTTCGGCGTGCCGGCCGAGAAGTTCAAGGAGATTCCGCTCGAGCAGCTGTGGATCTACCAGGGCGCGAAGGCGGGCCCGCTGGCCGCCGACCAGGCCTATGCCGCCTCGCCCGAAGGCCGCCCCGACCATCCCTTCATCTTCCGCATGGGCGCGATGGCGCCGACCATCTCGACCGCCGGCGGCGAGGTGCGCATCGTCGACAGCCACAACTTCCCGGTCTCGAAGACGGTGGCGGCGGCCCTGGTGACGGTCAAGCCGGGCGGCCTGCGCGAGCTGCACTGGCACCCGGACAACGACGAGTGGCAGTACTTCATCAAGGGCACCGGCCGCATGACGGTGTTCAACACCGGGCCGGCCGCGCAGACCGTCGACTTCAATCCCGGCGACGTGGGTTATGTCGAGAAGAACCTCGGGCACTACATCAAGAACACCGGCAAGGAGGATCTGGTGTTCCTCGAGATCTTCAAGTCGGATCACTTCTCCGAGGTGACGCTCTCGCAGTGGCTCGCCAGCGTGCCGCGCCAGTTGCTCCGGGAGCACCTGCGCGTCGACGACGAGACGCTCGACGCGATCCACAAGCTCAAGCAGCGTCGCGACGTGATCGCCTGAGCGCGCGTCAAGCCACGCGCGCGCCGCGTGCGCGCAGGTCGCCGACCTGCCGCACGGCGCGCGCCGGTTTTCCTCACCCGTATCGAATCGACACCCGCACCCGCAAGAGGCGTTCATCATGCTGATGGCAATCAAACGTACCGCCAGCTACGCGCTGTCCGGCACGGCAAGCACCGCAACCGTGACGGCCATGCGCGATGCGCTCGACAACGAGCGTCGCGGGATCCGCGCGCTGCTGCCGTTCGCGGGGCCGGCCGTGATCGCCTCGGTCGGCTACATGGACCCGGGCAACTTCGCCACCAACATCCAGGCCGGCTCGACCTACGGCTACGAGCTGCTGTGGGTGGTGCTGCTGGCCTCGCTGGTGGCGATGCTGTTCCAGGCGATGTCGGCCAAGCTGGGCATCGTCACCGGCCGCAGCCTGGCCGAGCTGTGCCGCGACAGCTTCCCCAGGCCGCTGGTGATCGCGATGTGGATCGGCTCGGAGATCGCCGCGATGGCGACCGATCTCGCCGAATTCATGGGCGCCGCGATGGGCATCTCGCTGCTGTTCCACCTGGCGCTCGGCTGGGGGCTGCTGATCACGGGCGTGGTCACGGTCGGCATCCTGTCGCTGGACAAGAAGGGCTTCCGCCCGCTCGAGATCGTGATCGCCGCCTTCATCACGGTGATCGGCCTGAGCTACCTGGGCGAGCTCATCATCGCGCCGCCCGACTGGCACGCCACGATCTTCCACACGGTGGTGCCGCACCTGCGCGACGGCGATGCGCTGATGCTGGCGGTCGGCATCGTCGGCGCCACCATCATGCCGCACACCATCTACCTGCATTCCGGCCTTACGCAGAATCGCGCGCCGGCTCGCAACGACTACCAGCGCCGCAAGCTGGTGCGCTTCTCGAATCGCGAGGTGATGGTCGCGCTCGGCTTCGCGGGTTTCGTCAACCTGGCGATGGTGGCGATGTCGGCCTCGGTGTTCCGCAAGAACGCGCCGGGCATCTCCGACATCGCGGCCGCCTATCACACGCTCACGCCGGTGCTCGGTACCGGTGCCGCGGTGCTGTTCCTGGTTTCGCTGCTGGCCTCGGGCATCTCGAGCTCGGTGGTCGGCACCATGGCCGGCCAGAGCATCATGCAGGGCTTCGTCGGCTTCCGCACGCCGGTGCTGGTGAGGCGCCTGATCACCATGGTGCCGGCCGTGATCGTCTGCCTGTTCTGCAACCCGATGACGGCGATGATCGACAGCCAGATCGTGCTGAGCATCGTCCTGCCGGTGCCGCTGATCGCGCTGGTGGTGCTGTCCTCGCGCCGTTCAGTGATGGGTGGATTTACCGCCAGCCGGAAGCTGATCGCCACGGCGGCCGTCGCCACCGCCGTGATCCTGGCGCTCAACGTAACGCTGATCTGGCAGGCCCTCGTCGCGTAACAGCGCGCGCGTGCGCAGCGCCACCTCTAGGCTCGCGCCGCCGGCGGCGAGCGCGCGCGTTTCCGGAGCGGCGGGCTCGGCCCGCCGGAGATCCATGCCCGTGTGCACCTTGTCGATACCCGTGAAGTGCTCGAGCCGCGCGCCGCCCTCGGCGAGAAGGAATTCGCGGAAATGGACGGCGGCGGGCGGCAGGTGGCGATCCGCGCGATGGATCACGCACCAGCTTCGCCTGCGCGGGAAACCCTGCACGTCGAGCACCACCAGCAGGCCGGCGCGCAGTTCGGACTGAACCGTCTGCGCCGACAGGAAGCTGATCCCCATGCCGGCCATCACCGACTGCTTGATCGCCTCCGCGCAGCCGATCTCCATGAAGCGCGGCGCCGAGGGCAGGGTGCCGAAGGTCTCGTCGGCGACGCCGCGCGTATCGGTGCCGCGTTCCCTGACGATCAGGCATTCGTCGGCGATGCGCGCGTAGGGAATGTCGCGCGCGCCGGCCAGCGGATGATCGGGCGCGGCCACCAGCACGAAGGGGTTGGGCGCGAAGGCCTCGGCGACGATCGCCGCGTCGTCGGGCGGCTGCACCATGATCGCGAGGTCGATCCGGTCGGCGCGCAGCAGGGCGATCAACTGGTCGCGGCTGCGCACCGTCATCTCGGGATCGATGCCGGGCTGCGCGTGCAGGAAGGCACCGATCAGGTGCGGGAAGAAATAGCTGCCCGAGGTGATCAGGCCGACGCGCAGGCATTGCGCGGCGCCGGTCTTCAAGACCGCAAAGGACTGCTCGGCGGCCTTCAGGTCGGCGAGGATCGCCATGCTGTGGCGCAGCATCAGCTTGCCGGCCTCGGTCAGCACGATGCGCTTGCCGACGTGGTTGAACAAGGGCACGCCGGCATGGTCCTCGATCTGCTTGATCTGCATCGAGACGGCCGGCTGCGTCAGGTGCAGATCCTCGGCCGCACGCGAAAAGCTCAAATTGCGCGCAACACTTTCGAAAGTCTTGAGTTGGCGAATTGTTATGTTTTTCATATGAAGCCATGTCTCCTATTGGGGAACATTTTTAATGCCTCCTGGTTCGACGCTCGGCGGCTTCCTCGAAGTTTAGACCTACTATCGTAATTCGGCTTGCAAGGGATCACCCTTGCTTGCAGGCTGGGAGAAGCCGTGCAGGTCGCGATGTTTTTAAAAATGGAAAGCGAAATGAAATTATTCGTGCTCGTCATGCACGATTGAATATTACGAGGCGAAGAGAAATCCGGTTTTCAGAAATGCTTACGAAATTCCATTGCTATAAGAAATGGAAATGCCTAAAGCGAGATAATCCGGAGCGTGCCTGGGCGATCCCGGTCCGCCGCATGAGGCGGACCGGGTTTCGAAGCGTGATGGGGCGCTTATTTGGTGAGGTAGAACAGCGCGTCGGTGCCGGTGTTGCGCGGCGACGGCGTCTTGGCGGCGGGCTTGTCGGCGGCGGTGGCCACTGGTGCCTGCGGGGCGGGCGGCGGGTCGTTGCGCGTGCCGGTGTCGGCGACCGGCAGCGTCTGGCTCGCCAGGGCCTTGTCCTTGTTGTCGCGCGAGGAGGGCGTGGAGAGATACCAGAGCGCGTCGGTCGACGCGGTGGCGGCTTTGCGCGCGGCGGCGGCGCTTGCGCCGGCTGCCGTGGCGGGCACGGCGTTGCCGCCCGGTACGGCGGGAGCGCGCGTCGGCGCGGCGCCGGCCTGGGTCGAGGTCGAACCAGCGGATTTCGGCGTGATCGCGGCCGGCGCCCGCTGCGCGATGGCCTCGGCCTGGCCGATCTGGAACACCAGCTTCGGCTCGAGCGTGGCGATCACCGCGTAAGGCGGCTGCGGATCCCAGCGCAGGATCACGCGGCCGCGCGGCGTGTCGCCGAAGATCGCCGGCACCCGCTTCATGTCGCTGAACTGCACGTAGATGCGGGCGCCGTCGTCGAACACCTGCACCGGCTTGGCGTCGTCGGCGCCCGTCACGGTCCAGCCGAAGTTGTAGGTGCCGGGCGCCGCGTCCGGTGCCGGGGCGGGCGCCGGGCGACGCGGGGTGCTGCCGCTCGCGCCGTTGGCGGGCGCCATCTTCACCTGCGAGACGCCGAGGCTGGCGAACGGATTGTAGGTTTGCGGCGGCGTAAACGAGGGCGGGAGGATAGGCATGGACACATCCTGCGTGCTGGTGATCGATTGCGCGGTGTCGTAGACCTTCTGCGCGTAGGCGAGGCGCTTGTCGGGCGAACTCGCGTTGTAGGCGCCGATGGCGTTCCAGGTCGGCCCGAACTGCTGGATGTTCTGCGACAGGATCCAGGCGCCCACATAGGCATTGGTGCAGGGATCGAGCAGGCTCTGCTGGGTGATGCCCTCGCGCGCGAGGCGCGGCAGCCAGGAGCTGTTGATCTGCATCAGGCCGATGTCGTAGGTCCCGTTGCTGTTGGGGCTGATGACATTGGTGCGCGTGCCCGATTCCACCTGGGCGATCGCGCGCATCAGGCCGACGTTGACGTGCTGGAAGCTGGCCGCGTCGTCGATGCAGTCGGCCCGCGCGAGGCCCGGCATCGCCACCAGCAGGCTGGCGGCGGCCAGCGCGCCTCGGCGCGCGCGCCTGCCGGTCGAGCCCCGTTTTTGGTGCTGCGAGATTCCCATCATGAAACCCGTGCTGATGCCTGTATGTTTTATCGGCCGGGCGCCGCGGCGCCTGCCGGATGGCGGCGCGCGGGCGATTCGGCCGTGCTATGGGCAGCATCGATACTGCGCGATCCGGGGATCGCGGCTCGGCGGGCGTCGGCCCGGACGCCGCCGAGGTCGGTATTTTAGTTTCAGTTGCCGGGCGGATCGAGTGCTTTTCGAAGACGGGGACGGATGATGCCCGGAATCGGGGCGGCCGGGCCGGTGGCGACGGGTTGCTTGGCGGTGGCGGCGATTCAGGGCGCGGGCGGCGGCATCTCGACCACGGTGGGGTGCCTGGGCGTTGCGTCCTCGTGGAACAGGTCGTCGAGGTACTGGAGCAGTTCGTCGGCCTCGACGAAGTCGGGGATCTGGAAATCGGCCGGGCGGCGCTTGCCTTCCGCGCCGAAGTCGTAGGCTTGCCAGCGGCCCTGCTGGTGCACGATCGAGACCATGCGGCCGAACAGGTTGAAGTAGCGCGCGTGGGTGTTCATGGGGCTCCGGAGCGGGTTCAGGTGCCGGCTCGCCTCGCGAGGCGGGCGCCGAGGTGCTTGCCGTACAGGCCGACGGCCAGCCCCAGCACGATCAGGGCGGTCGCGAGCAGCTTCAGCGGGCCGATCGGTTCGCCGAAGATCAGGGCCGAGCCCAGCATACCGAAGATCGGCACCAGCAGCGACAAGGGCGCGACGGTGGACACCGGGTACTTCCTGAGCAGCAGGTTCCAGACTCCATAACCGAACAGCGTGGTCGGGTAGACCTGGAACAGGATCGAGAACACGGCCTTGCCGTCGAAGTGCGCGAACGTGGCCGCGTAGACGGCCGCGCCGTGCTGCAGCCAGGCGATCGCGAACAACGGAAGCGGCGAGAACAGGCTGGACCAGACCAGGAAGGCCAGCACCTCTCGCGTGCCGGACAGCTTGATCACCAGGTTCGCGCCGCTCCAGGCCAGCGCGCCGACGATCACCAGCGCGATGCCGGCCGGCGTGGCGCTGCCGTCGGTGATGGCGATCACGCAGGCCAGGCCGAGCAGGGCGATCGCGATGCCGGCGAACTGGTAGCGCGAGACGGCCTCGCGGAGCACGGCGGCGCCGAGCAGGATCGTCAGGAAGGCGCTGAACTGCAGCACCAGCGAGGCGATCCCGGCCGACAGGCCGGCCTGGATGCCGAGGTTGACGATGCCCCACAGGCCAACGCCGAACAGCAGCCCGTAGGCGGCGAGGCAAGACAGCGGCACCGCCGGGCGACGGATGAACAGCACCGCCGGCAGCGCGCTGAGCGTGAAGCGGATGCCGGCGAGCACGAACGGATCGGTCGATTGCAGCCCGAGCTTGATGACCGAGAAGTTGAGCCCCCAGATGGCCGTGACGAGGATGGCGAGCAGCGTATCGCGAAGCTTCATGACGAGGACGATGAGGAGTGGATGGGGACGCGCGCTTGCGATGCATGGTCCCCGATCGGGTTGCGAATCACAACCGGAAAGACTTCATGTGCTTATCTTGGCGCGTGGCGACGGGCGGGGCCCGAGCTGAAGAACCAGAACGCCAGGGCCAGCAGGCTGACGCACGCGCCGAGCGCACAGACGCCGGTCCATCCCGCCTGTGCATAGGTCGCCGTCGACGCGATCGAACCGAGGCCGCTGCCCGCCGCGTAGAACAGCATGTAGCAGCCGACCAGGCGCGCATGCGCCTCGGGATGGGTGCGGAAGATCAGGCTCTGGTTGACGACGTGCACGGCCTGGCCGCCGATGTCGAGCAGCACGATGCCGAGCACCAGCGCCGCGATCGAATGCGGCGTGAAGGCGATCGGCAGCCACGACAGGCAGAGCAGCAGCAAGGCGATGCCGGTGACGGCCTGGCCCAGGCCGCGATCGGCGAGGCGGCCCGCGCGCGCGGCGGCCAGCGCGCCGAGCGCGCCCACCAGCCCGAAGGCGCCGATCGCCGTGTGCGACATCGAATAGGGCGGGGCGCTGAGCGGCAGCACCAGCGCGCTCCAGAAGATGCTGAAGGCCGCGAACATCATCAGGCCGATCATGCCGCGTACCTGGAGCACACGCTCGCGCAGCAGCAGGTCGAGCATCGATCGCAGCAACCGCGGGTAGCCGAGCCGCGGCCTTGGCGCGGTCGGCCGCGGCAGGCGGGCCGAGAGCACGGCCAGCATCACCAGCGCGATGGCGGCCGAGCCCAGGTAGACCGCGCGCCAGCCCGCGATATCGGTGAGCAGGCCCGCCACCGAGCGGGCCAGCAGCAGGCCGATCACGACGCCGCCTTGCGCCGCGCCGACCACCCGCCCGCGCTCGCCTTCACTGGCGAGGGCCGCCGCGCAGGCGATCAGGCCCTGCGTCATTGCCGTGCCCAGCAGGCCGACGCCGACCATGCCGGCGAGCAGCATGAGCGGGCCGCGCGAGGCGGCAACCAGCACGCAGGCCAGCGCCAGCAACACGAGCTGGACGGCGATCAGGCGCTTGCGATCGAGCAGGTCGCCGAGCGGCACCACGAACATCAGCGCCAGCGCGCAGCCGAGCTGGGTCGCCGTGATCACGCCGCCTACATCGGAGTGCGAAATATGAAAGTCACGCGCAATCGAATCGAGCAAGGGTTGGGCGTAATAGACATTGGCGACGCTGGCCGCGCAGCACGCCGACAGCAGCATGACGATCGACCGGGGCACGGATCGCGGCGGCCGAGGATCGAGCGCGGCTTCCGAAGGCAGGATGGCATTCATGCCGGCAATTCCTCTCATCTGGTTGCAAAACAAAACTTGTCGGAAGTGTAGGGAAGCTTGTTTTAAAATGCAACTTCTTATCCGGCAGGACCGCTGGACGTGGCTTGTCGTGACGCATCGAGGAGGGCGGGATGGCCAGGCAGAAAAGTTTCGCGGATTCGCCATGCCCGGTGGGCCGGGCGGCCGACATCGTCGGCGATCGCTGGATGCTGCTGATCGTGCGCGACGCGTTCGACGGCATGCGCCGCTTCGGCGAGTTTCTCGCCAGCCTCGGCGTGGCGCGCAACATCCTGTCCGACCGGCTCAAGCAACTGGTGGAGGCGGGCGTGTTCGAGATCGTGCCCGCATCGGACGGTTCCGCCTACCAGGAATACGTGCTGACCCGCAAGGGCGAGGGCCTGTTCCCGGTGATCGTGATGCTGCGCCAGTGGGGCGAGGCCAACCTGTTCGCGCCCGGCGAGCCGCATTCGGTGATGGTCGATCGCAAGAGCGGCCGCAAGATCCGCAAGCAGACCCTGCAGCACGAGGACGGCCGGCCGCTGAACGCCGCCAACAGCGCGATCCGCAAGCTCGACGAGCGCTGAGGGGCGGCGGTTCTTTCGTAATAGAATCGGCGGCGTCGCGCTGGCTGCCACGCGATCCGGCTTGTCGGGACGATGTCACGGGGCATCGTCCAGGCCCATGCGAACCATCGCCATCATTATTCATAGACCGCCATGAACGTAACCACCTCGGACGACTGCACCGGGATCCTGTCCAACCACCCTCTCGCGAAGCACTTCGTCGTGTTCGGGTATCGCGACGGCGCGTATTCGTCGATCCCCAACAACTTCTTTCGCAACTGGCTCGACGAGGAAGCGACCGAAGGCAGTTTCTATATCGGCCGCGGCTCGGGATTCGGGGTCGGCTCGATCGCCAAGTACGATGCAGGTGTGCAGAAGCTGAACGTGGGCAAGTTCGTGGCCGGCGGCCTGCGCCTGCGCTTCCTGCTCAATGGCCAGCACGACATGCGGACCATCTCGACCGCCATGTTCAGCGTCTTCGGCGACGGCCTGCGCAATGCGCCGCCGCCGCAGTATGCCGATACCGTGATCCACAACGACGTCTGGATCGGCGACGAGGCCCTGTTCCTGGGCGGCTCGGTGGTGGAGAGCGGCTGCGTGATCGGCGCGCGCGCGGTGATCCCGCCGAATTTCCGCGCCGAGCCTTACGGGATCTACGTGGGTTCGCCGGCCAGGCTGGTGCGATTCCGCTTCCCGGAGCGGGTGCGCGAGAGCCTGCTCGAACTGGCCTGGTGGGACATGCCGCTGTCGTGGATCAAGCAGCACAACGAAGCCTTCCTCGCGGACCTGACGAGCGACGAGGGCAAGGCGCTGGAGATCCTCGCCGAGCTCAAGCGGGCGAAGTTCAGCGCGCTGAGCCAGGGCTGAGCCGCCGGCAGGCGGACGAGGGCATGCCGACGTTCGCGCTGGCCACGTCCGCGCGTTCGCCGGCCGCTGCCCTGGCTGGCGGTGGCCGGATGCGCGCGGTCGTTCCTCAGCCGGCGGCCGGCGTGGCGGGTTCCTCGGCGTAGCGCGCCGAGATGAAATCGATGAAGGCCCGCACCTTCAGCGGCACATGGCGGGAGCGCGGGTAGAGCGCGTAATAGCGGCGCTGCGCGAGGCGGTGGCCGGGCAGGATAGGCACCAGCCGGCCGCGCGCGATATCGGCGCTGACGGTGTGCAGCGTGAAGGCGCCGATGCCGTTGCCTTCCACCGTGAGCGCGTAAAGGGCGGTGATGGCATCGCTGCCGAACTGGCCGTCCAGTGCAACGCTGGCGGTCGTGCCATCGGCGGCCGTGAGCCGCCAGCGCGCGGCATCGCCGCCGCCGCGATAGACCAGCAGTTCATGCGCGGGCAGGTCCTCCGGCGCGCGCGGCAGACCGCGCCGGGCGATGTAGCCGGGCGAGGCGACCAGCACCTCGTCGGAGCGCGCCAGCGTCTTCGCCACCAGATCCGAATCCGGCAAGTCGCCGCTGATGCGCAGCGCGACATCGAAGCCTTCCTCGATCAGATTGACGAAACGGTCGCTGCACGACACCTCGAGGCGGATCGCCGGATATTCGCGGCGAAACTCGGGCAGCCAGCCCGGCATCTCGAGTGTGCCGACCGATAGCGGCATGCTCACGCGCAGCAGGCCCGAAGCGCGGCGATCGTCTTCCGTCACTTCCTCCGCAGCCGCCTCCACGCGATCGAGAATCTCGACGCAGGCCGCGTAATAGCGTTCGCCGGCCGCGCTCAGCGCGAAATGCCGGGAATTGCGATTCAGCAGTTGCGCGCCGAGCCGGGCCTCGAGCTGTTTCAACTGGCGCGATACGGTGGAGTGCGTTGTGTCGAGGCGCTCGGCCGCGGCCGTGAAGCTGCGCGTCTCGACCAGGCATCGATAGACGCGCATCGCGTGCAGTTGATCCATGAGGAGGGGCGCTCCGTGGCCGGGAAGTTGGGCGCGAGGCCGTGCCCGGCGGTGCGGGCCCGGCGCGATCGGCATCAGCGCACCGGCAGCGCGAGGATCTCGTCGGTGCCGAGCACCTCGCCGAAGGTATCCTCGATTTCCGCGAGCGCGGCGCGATGCAGCGTGTCCTTGTCGATCGACTGGCCGTTCGCGAGGACGATGCCGCGCGTGGCCGACGCGTCGGATGCTACCACGACGGTATAACCGAGCGGCACCGCATCGCGCGCCGCGCCGGCCACGCAGGCATGCGTCATCAGGCCGGCGATCAGCAGGGTGGTCACGCCGTCGGCCTTCAGCCGCCGGTCGAGGTCGGTGCTGGCGAACACGCTGACCGTGCGCTTCTGCAGGACCGTGTCCGTGGCGCGGGGCTGCATCGCGGGCACGAAGTCGACCGTGGCGCCGCCCAGGGCGAACAGCGGCGAACCCGCCGGCGCGACGTGCTGGATCTGGAATACGCGCATGCCGTGACGATCGGCATAGGCAAGCAGGCGTTGCGTGTTCGCGATCGCGCCGGCGATGTCGGCGATCGGCATCCTGCCGTTCAGGTACTCGTTCTGGAAATCGATCACGAGCAGGGCGGTGGATTTCGCATCGAGATGGTCGAGGCTCGGTGCGCCGGCCATGGCGCGGATGGTCGGCGTGGCCGGGGTGGTTCTTGCGTCGGCTGCTGCCGCGCCGGCTGCCGGCAGCATGGAGGCGGCCGAGGCGAGGAGCAGGTGGCGCACGAGGTGGCGAAGGGAAAAGACGGTCATGGCGTTCTCCTGGGATATCGATGGGCGATGGATGGCCTGCACGATAGCGGGAGCGCCCGGCGCGCGGCAGCGCATGGGCGGAACAGGTGCTGTGCGCGGCTTGCAGGCCGCGCATCGGTCATTTGACCGATACCTGCCCGGGTCGGGCTTCTTCATGCTTATGAAAGGCGGGTGATCTATCCTGCCCGATTTCAGGCACCTCAAACCCAGGAGCACAGATGAAACGCATTCATGTCGCCATTCTCGCCGTCATGCTGAGCGGCTCGGCGCTTGCCGCCTCGCCGGCTCCCACCCGCATCCGCGGCACGATCGCCGCGGTCAGCGCCAGCGAGATCACGGTCCACACGACGGCCGGCGCCGACGTGCAGGTCGCGCTGGGCGCCAACACGAAGTACCTGCAGGTGGTGAAGGCCGACCTCGCCAATATCGAGCCGGGCAGCTATATCGGCACCGCCACCAAGAGCACGGGCGCGAACCAGATCGCGCTGGAAGTGGTGGTGTTCCCGCCGGCCATGAAGGGCGTGGGCGAGGGCCATTACGCCTGGGATACGATTCCTGACACCACGCTGTCGGGCGCGGGCACCACCTCCAGCTCGATGACCAACGGCAGCGTGACGGCTGTCGCCGCGCCGTCGAGCACCACCGTCAAGAGCGCGATGACCAACGGCAGCGTCAGCGCGGCCACCGACCAGGGCGGCGTGAAGCGGCTCACGGTCAGCTACAAGGGCGGCGAGCAGGTCGTGCTGGTGCCGCCCACCGCGCCGATCGTCACCTTCCATCCCGCCACCACGGCCGACCTGACCAAGGGCGCGGCGGTGTTCATCAATGCCGCGACGGACCAGAACAAGACCACGGCCGGCGTGGTCGCGATCGGCAAGGATGGGCTGAAGCCGCCGATGTAAGACGGCGGGCCGTCACCGACGCCATCCGCGCCACCCGCGCCACCCGATTAACCGCCAAGGAGCCCGTTCATGCGCCCCCGTTCCCGGTCGCCACGACCCGCGCACCCCGCCCCGATCCGGATCATGCACTGGATCGGCGTGTATGCCATGGGATGCATGATCTTCAGCGGCTGGGCGATCTACAACGCCTCGCCGGACCTGCCCTTCGTGTTTCCGCGATGGACCGGGCTCGGCGGCTGGCTGGGCGGCGCGCTGGCCTGGCATCTGAGCGCCATGTGGCTGCTGGTGATCGACGGGCTGGCCTATCTCGTCTACGGGATCGCGTCGGGACATTTCCGGCGCGATCTTCGCCTGCCTTCGCCGATGGCGGTGATTCGCGATCTGCGAGCCGCGCTGGCGTTCCGGCTCGCGCATCGGCAGGGGCACTACAACGCGGTGCAGCGCGCGATGTATGTCGGCGTGGTGACGGCCGCGATCGTCCAGGTCGTCACGGGGCTGGCGATCTGGAAGCCCGTGCAGTTTCAATGGCTGGTGGAGTTGTTCGGGCAGTATGCGATCGCCCGCAATATCCATCTCGCCCTGATGTTCGGCATCGTCGCCTTCGTCGTCGTGCATGTGGCGCTGGTAGCGATTCATCCGCGCACGCTGGTGGCGATGATCGCCCCGGTGCCGGCGGAATCCGAGGAGCAGCACTGATGGCCGAGCGTAAAACCGTCGCCGTCCGGCAAGAGGACATCAAGGCGGAACTGAGCCGCGCGAGCCGGCGCGGCTTCCTGAAACGGACCTTGTCGCTCGGCGGCCTGGCCATGCTGAGCGGCTGCGACCTGTCCACGCATTCGGGCGTCGACGCCGCGCTCGAAGCCATGCTGCGCTTCGACGATCGCGTGCAGGCGGCGCTGTTCGGTTCGCAGCGGCTGGCGAGAACCTATAGCGCGGCCGATATCACGCGCCCGTTCCGCTTCAATGCCTTTTATCCCGATTGGCAGGTGCGCGGCGTGCCCGACAACTGGGCGCTCGGCGTCGCCGGGCGGGTGGCGCGCAAGCAGCCGTGGACCCTGCCCGAGCTGATGACGCTGCCGCAGGCGAGCCAGATCACCCGCCATATCTGCATCGAGGGCTGGAGCCAGATCGGGCAGTGGAGCGGTATCCCGTTGCGCGTGTTCCTGGAGCGAGTCGGCGCGGATCTGAACTCGCGCTACGTCGCCTTCAAGTGCTTCGACGGCTACTCGACCAGCATCGACATGGCCAGCGCCCTGCATCCCCAGACGATCCTCGCGCTCGATTTCGATTCGAAGCCGCTCGAGCCGCAATGGGGTGCGCCGCTGCGGTTGCGGATCCCGACCAAGCTGGGGTTCAAGAGCGCGAAGAACCTGGAGGCGATCGAGGTCACCAACGTGTTCCCGGGCGGGTATTGGGAGCAGCAGGGGTATGACTGGTTCGCGGGGGTTTGAGGGGGCGGCTCGCCATGTCGGATGAGCGGCGGCAGGAGCGAGGCGAATCATGCGCAAATGCTGCGCGTGCTCGATGCCTTCAAGAATGGGGAGCTTGATCGGGGCCGGCCGCCGGCCTGGGCGTTTCGCGTCGTGTCGCGAGGCGGCGGTTGCGCGGGAGTGTCCATTGATACCGCTCCACCAGCCGTTCGGCGGCGTATCGTGCGCGCTCGCTCCAGGTTGCCTCGGTCGCGCGGATCTGGACGTCCTCGCGTTCCAGGGCTTCAGGTGCCCAGTATTTCCGGACTTCGCCGACGGGCAGGAAACGCGTCTCCGTATCAATCGCCCGAAACACCTGGAACTCCGGATCGCCGCCGACCTTGGCCCAGTAGGCCAGCCGCAACAGCTCCCGCGCTGTCTCGACGAGACTCAGGCGATCCGCGAGAAAATCCTCCGCCCGGGCGCGGATCCTTCGACAATGCGTGCGCCACTGATCCACATTCCCGATTCCCGGCGGGACTTCGAATTCCATCGACATGGGCGTTCTCGATTCCATTGAGGGGAAGCGGGGATTGTCGGGGCGCGATCGGCGGGTGTCGAACGCTCCGATGTCGCGGGCTGTTGCCGCATGCACGACAAGGGGCCGAATCCTCCGCGATGCTTGATCACCGCCATCCGTAACCGAACGGCACCGGCGAACGAACTACCGTGATCAGCCACCCCGGAGCCGCCCATGTTCGCCCGTTTCCTTTCCGTCATCTGCGCGAGCGCCGCCAGCTTGCTGGCATTCCCCGCGTTTGCCGACGCGCCTCGCCCGGTCGTCATCGAATTGTTCACCTCGCAGGGCTGCTCGTCCTGCCCGCCGGCCGACAGCTACCTGAACGAGCTGAGCGACGCGCGCAAGGACGTGTTGCCGCTGGCCTTTCACGTGACCTACTGGAACCAGCTGGGATGGAAGGATCCGTTCTCGCTTTCGATTTCCGACGCGCGCCAGGATCGGTATGTGCAGCGTTTCCACGGCTTCGCCTATACCCCCGAACTGGTGGTGGACGGGAAATCCGCCGTGGTGGGTTCGAATCGCGCGGCGGTGGATGTCGCGATCGATCGTGCGAGATCGTCGACCGTGACTGCCGCGAACGTCAGCGCAATGGCCAGCGGCAAGGGCGTGACAGTGTCGATCGGTTCGGGAAGCGGACAGGCCCAGGTGCTGCTGGTGGGTTACGACACGCGTCATGTGACGCCGGTCGGACGCGGGGAGAACAGCGGGAACACGCTCATCGAATCGAATATCGTGCGAGCGCTGGCGAGCATCGGAAGCTGGTCCGGCGCGGCGCTCACGCTGCAGGCGAGTCCCCCGGCCGGGGAGAAGCTGGCGGTCTTGCTCGAGGCGCCCGATGGCACGATCGTCGGCGCTGCCCGCGTGGCGGACGCACGCGGCGAGCCTTCGCGTTGATCGTTTGGAGAGCTGACGGCAGACGAGCCGCGGAACACGGCCGTCTACCGTCTCCAGCAACTGGATGGATCAGGCGAAACGCCAGCAGGGCGCCGGCGCATCCAGTCTCCGGATTATTTCAGGACAGCGGCGCCATCCTGGCCGGCGCCAAGCATCCGCTCCACATACCGCGCAATCATATCGATCTCGAGATTCACCTTCGAGCCCGCCTTCAGGTGCCGCAGCGTGGTGACCTGCACCGTATGCGGGATCAGGTTGATCGAGAACTCGCAGCCGTCCGCGAGATCCTTCACCGCATTGACCGTCAGGCTCACGCCATTGACCGTGATCGAGCCCTTGTAGGCCAGGTACTTGCCCAGCTCCTTCGGCGCCAGCACGCGCAGCTCGTGCGATTCGCCCACCGGCGCGAAATGCGTGACCGTCCCGAGCCCGTCCACATGGCCCGACACGATATGCCCGCCCAGCCGGTCGTGCGCGCGCAGCGCCTTCTCGAGATTGACCTCGCCCGGCTCGCTCAGGCCGACCGTCTTGTTCAGGCTCTCGCGCGATACGTCGACGGTGAAGGTTTCGGCGGTGGTCTCGATTGCCGTCATGCAGGCGCCCTGGATCGCGATGCTGTCGCCGAGCGCGACATCGCCCAGGTCGAGCCCGCCGGCGCGGACCACCAGCCGAACGCCGGCATCGGCCTCGGTGCCGAGCGGTGCGATCGATTCAATGCGGCCGACCGCCGCGACGATTCCGGTAAACATCGTGAGATTCCCGTAAGCAGATTCAGTTGGCCGACGCGGCGGCGAAGCGCGCGAGAATGCGCAGCTCGTCGCCGATCCGGTCGATGGTATGGAATTGCAGGCGCGTGCGCTGTTCCAGCGTGGCCGGCGCGGCGAGATTGAACATGCCGGCCGCGTTGTCGCCGAGCAAGGTCGGCGCGACGTAGATCAGCAGCTCGTCGACGCAGCCTTCGCGCAGCAGCGAGCCGTTCAGCTTGTGCCCGGCCTCGACATGCAGCTCGTTGATGCCGCGCTTGCCGAGCGCCTGCAGCAGGGCCGGCAGGTCGACCTTGCCGTTCGGGCCGGCCAGCGGCACCACCTCGGCGCCGCGGTCGCGCAGGGCGGCGGCGCGGCCTTCGCCGGCCGCGTCGAGCTCGCCGCAGAAGATCAGGATCGGCGCGCCGCTCAGCAGTTTCGCCTCCAGCGAAACCTCGAGCCGGCTGTCCACCAGCACGCGCAGCGGCTGGCGCGGCGTGTCGATGCCGCGCACCGTCAGTTGCGGATCGTCCTCGCGCACCGTGCCGATGCCGGTCAGGATCGCGCAGGCGCGTGCGCGCCAGGCGTGCCCATCCGCGCGCGCGGCCTCGCCGGTGATCCACTGGCTCTGGCCGTCGGGCAGCGCGGTGCGGCCGTCCAGCGAGATGGCCGACTTCATGCGCACCCAGGGCTGGCCGCGCGTCATGCGCGACACGAAGCCGATGTTCATCTCGCGCGCTTCCTGCGCGAGCAGCCCGCAGCGCACGTCGATGCCGGCGTCGCGCAGCATCCCGAGGCCCTTGCCCGAGACCAGCGGGTTCGGGTCCTCCATCGCCGCCACCACCTTGGCCACGCGCGCGTCGATCAGGCCCAGCGCGCAAGGCGGCGTGCGCCCGAAGTGGCTGCAGGGCTCCAGCGTCACGTAGACGGTCGCGCCGCGCAGGTCGTGGCCGCGAGAGCGCGCGTCCTTCATGGCCTGCACCTCGGCGTGGTCCTGGCCGGCCGGCTGGGTGTAGCCCTCGCCGATCACCACCTCGTCCTTGACGATCACGCAACCCACGCGCGGGTTCGGCGAGGTGGTGTACATCCCGCGCGACGAGAGGTCGAGCGCGCGCTGCATATGCGCGAAATCCGATTCCGAGAACATGCGCGTCTCCCTATCCGGTGGTCAGGCGGCAGCCAGGGCGCCGAAGGCGCGGCGCGCGGCGGCGAGCGTTGCATCGATCACGGCGTCGTCGTGCACGCTGGAGACGAAGCCGGCCTCGTAGGCCGAGGGCGCGAAATACACGCCCTCGTCGAGCATCAGGTGGAAGAAGCGGTTGAAGCTGGCGATGTCGCTCTTGGTCACCTCGGCGAAGCTGGTCGGCACCGCCTCGGTGAAGTAGAGGCCGAACATCGCGCCGATCGCGTCGGTCGCGAACGGCACGCCGGCGGCGCGCGCCTCGGCGGCGAGGCCGTCGGCCAGGCGCTGGGTCTGCGCGGTGAGCGCCGCGTAGAAGCCGGGCGCCTGGATCAGTTGCAGGGTCTTGAGGCCGGCGGCCACCGCGATCGGATTGCCCGACAGCGTGCCGGCCTGGTAGACGCCGCCCAGCGGCGCGAGCTGGGCCATGATGTCGCGACGTCCGCCGAACGCGGCCGCCGGCATGCCGCCGCCGATCACCTTGCCCAGGCAGGTCAGGTCGGCCTGGATGCCGTAATGCTGCTGCGCGCCGCCGAGCGCGACGCGGAAGCCGCACATCACCTCGTCGAAGATCAGCACGGCGCCGTGCTTGCTGCACAGCGCGCGCAGCGCCTGCAGGAATTCGGGGGTGCCGCGCACCAGGTTCATGTTGCCGGCCACCGGCTCGACGATCACGGCGGCGATCTCGTCGCCGAACGCGCCGAAGGCTTCCTCCAGCGCCGCCACGTTGTTGTACTCCAGCACCGTGGTGTGCTTGGCGATGTCGGCCGGCACGCCGGCCGAGGTCGGGTTGCCGAAGGTCAGCAGGCCCGAGCCGGCCTTCACCAGCAGGCTGTCGGCGTGACCGTGGTAGCAGCCCTCGAACTTGACGATGCGGCTGCGGTTGGTGAAGCCGCGCGCCAGGCGCAGCGCGCTCATGGTCGCCTCGGTGCCGCTCGACACCATCCGCACCTGCTCGATGCTGGGCACCAGCTTGCAGATCTCCTCGGCGATCTCGATCTCGGCCTCGGTCGGCGCGCCGAACGAGAAGCCGTCGGCCAGCACGCGCTGCACCGCCTCGAGCACCTCGGGATGGACGTGGCCGACGATCATCGGGCCCCACGAGCCGATGTAGTCGATATAGCGCTTGTCGTCGGCGTCCCAGAAGTAGGGGCCCTGGGCCCGGGACACGAAGCGCGGCGTGCCGCCGACCGAGCGGAAGGCGCGCACGGGCGAGTTGACGCCGCCCGGGATGGTGCGCTGGGCGCGTTCGAAGAGCGTTTGATTGTTCGACATGGATAGGTCCTGCTAGACGGAGGCGGCAGCCGGGCGGGCGCGGCGGGGGCCGCATCTTCCGCGCCGGATGCGGACGAAACGATCGTCAGATTGTACCGAAGAGTCGCCGGGGCGGTTCTGGCGCGGCCCGCCCGGCCCTTGCGCGGGGTGGGGCCTGCCGGGCCGCGGACGAGGGCGGGGGCGGGGGCGGGTGCCTCAGAGCCTGGGCGGCTTGCGCTTGCCGGTCAGTTCGGCCCAGCGTTTCTCCAGCGCGCCCTCGGCGACGGGCTTGATCGAGGTGCCGGAGGTCTGGGCGTCCCAGGTCTGCACCGAGAACGGGTGGACGCGCAATGCGTCGCGCGCGATCACCACCTCGCCGTGGCCGTCGACCAGCCAGTCGTAGACGAAATCGATGCAGAGCCGGTAGCCGCGCTTCGTGTTCGGGTCCGCCACTTCGTAGGGCGCGCGCGTCACGTAGCCGGAGCCGAATACGCCCTTCGGCTCCTGGGCGACGCGATGCAGGAACACGCGGTCGCCGGGCAGGATGCTGCGCGAGAAACCGCAGCCCCAGACGTCGCGCACGGCCTCGCCGGCGCGCACGCGCGCGGCCACCTCGGGCAGCTCGGGCCAGGGCCATTTCTTGGGGCTCCAGATCAGCAGGAAGGCAGTCATGTCGGGGCAACGGGAGAACGGAAAGAAGACCGGAAGCGGGCCCGGCGGCGCGCGCGCACGCAAAGCGCGAGCTTACCCGATCGCCCGCGCGCGAGTGGCCGACCGACACGCCAAGGCCCGGCGCGCGGCGTGGGCTTGGACTCGCGAAGCCGGGCTCGCGCGTACAATCGTGGCTTCGCGGCGGCCGCCCGGCCGTCGTTCAAACCGAGTCGGGCCGCGCGGCGCCTAGCCGTGCGAGGTCCCGGCCGCACGCGAGAATTCCCATGTCGAACGCGATACGGCGCCGGCCCGACGCCCGGTTGATCATGCTGCTCGGTGCGCTGGCCGCGTGCGGGCCGATCGGCACCGACATGTACCTGCCGAGCATGCCCTCGGTGGCCGAGAGCCTGGGCACCAGCGCATCGGCGGTGCAGTGGACGCTGACCAGCTTCCTGTCGGGCTTCTCGCTGGGCATGCTGCTGTATGGGCCGCTGTCGGATTCGCTGGGGCGCCGCCCGGTGCTGCTGGGCGGGATCGTGCTGTTCACCGTGGCCGGCGCGGGCTGCTTCGTGGCTCCGTCGATCGGCAGCCTGATCGTGCTGCGCTTCCTGCAGGCGCTCGGCGCGGGTGCCGCCTCGGTGCTGTCGCGGGCGATCGCGCGCGATGCGCACGAGCCGGCCGACGCGGCCAAGGTGCTGTCGATGGTGGCGATCGTCACCTCGGTCGGCCCGCTGCTCGCGCCGCTGCTGGGCGGCCAGATCCTGCGCTTCGCCGGCTGGCGCATGGTGTTCGTGGTGCTCACGCTGTTCGGCATCGGCTGCACCATCGCGGCCTTCCTGAAGGTGCCCGAAACCTGGCCCAAGGAGCGCCGCAAGTCCTCGGCGATCCTGCAGTCCTTCATGGCCTATGGGCGCATCCTGCGCGATCCGGTGGCCTGGGGGCACATGCTCTGCGGCGGCATGGCCTTCGCCTCGATGCTCACCTACATCACCGCCACGCCCTTCGTCTACATCGAGTATTTCCACGTCTCGCCGCAGCATTACGGCCTGCTGTTCGGCCTGAACATCGCCGGCATCATGATCGGCAACTTCATCAACACCCGCGCGGTCGGCCGCTTCGGTTCGCTGCGCCTGATCTCGGCGGCCTCGCTGATCAGTTGCATCGCCTCGTTCTGCGTGGCCTTCTTCTCGCTGACGGGCATCGGCGGGCTCTGGTCGATCGTCGCCGGCCTGTTCTTCGTGGTCGGCGTGATCGGGCTGTTGTCGGCGAACTGCTCGACCGACCTGATGCATCGTTATCCGCACAACGCAGGCGCGGCTGCGGCCGTGTTCGGCGCGATGCAGCTCGGCCTGGGCGCGGTCGCCAGCGCCGTGGTGGGGCTGCTCGCCGACGGCACGCCGTTCGGCATGGGCGTGACGATCGCGATCACCGGCGCGCTCTGCTTCCTGGGGCGCCGGCTGGTGATCCGCTGGCACGGCCGGCCGGTGCGCGGCGACTGAGTTCGCGCGGCGCGCTCGCTCGGGTTCGCGACCGCGAGTCAAAAGCAGCCAAAAACAAAGGGCCGGCGCCCGAAAGCGCCGGCCCTTCGTGTTTCCGGCCGTTCATCGCGGCTACCGCCGCCGGCCGCGTTCAGTCGCGCGTGGCCGGGGCCGCGCCGTGGCTGAGCCAGTCGAGCACGTCGGCCGATTCGTCCTCGCCGGCGCGCGCCTTGGCCTGCGCGACCGCCTCGGTGATCTCGGCGTTCGGCGCGGCGCGCCGGATCGCGACGCCCACCGCGAGGATGTCGATCATCACCAGGTGCAGGATCCGCGAGATCATCGACAACTGCGATTCGCGCATCTCGATGTGATCGGTCTCGAGCGCCACGGTGGCGCGCTTGGCCAGCGGCGTATTGCTGGAGGTGATCGCGATCACCTTGGCGCCGGCCTGCATCGCCACGTCGAGCACGCGCAGCAGCTCGGGCGCGCGGCCCGACTTCGACACCGCCACGATCACGTCGCCCTTGCCGAGCAGGGCGGCCGAGGCGGCCTGCATGTACAGGTCGCCGTAGGCGATGGTCGGGATGCCGAAGCGGAAGAACTTGTAGTGCGCGTCCTGGGCCACGATGTTCGAGTTGCCCAGGCCGTAGAACTCGATGCGCCGCGCATTGTTGAGGATGTCGATGGCATGCTCGACGTGCTCGAAGTTCAGGTGCTCGCGCAACTGCAGGATCGCCGACACGGTGTTGTCGAGCACCTTCGCGCCGAAGTCGGTGGCGGTGTCGCCCAGGTGCACCTGGCTGTGGCTCATCGGGATCGTGCCGGTCAGGCCGGTGGCCAGCTTCAGCTTGAAGTCCGACAGGCCCTGGCAGCCCAGCGAGCGGCAGAAGCGGATCACGGTCGGCTGGCTGACGTCGGCCTTGCGCGCGATGTCGACGATCGGATCGTTGATGATCGAGCGCGGGTGATTGAGCGCGAGGTCGGCCACGCGTCGCTCGGCCGGCGTCAGCGCATCGCGCATCTGGCGGATCCGCTCGAACACCGCCGAGGAGGCGCCGCCCGAGCGGTTCGACAGTTGCTCGGCGAGGATCGCCGAGACGCCGAGGAAGGCCGGGTAGTCGGCCGTGATCAGGTAGGTCGGCACGTTCGCGCAGTAGTCGGAGAAGCGGCCCTTCGACTCGAAGCGCTCGCGAAAGCGCGACTTCAGGAACAGCTCGCCGAGCTTGAGCACCACGCCGCCGCCGATGTATACGCCGCCGAGCGCGCCGAGCGTGACCGCCAGGTTGCCGGCGAAGGTGCCGAGGATCGCGCAGAACACGTCGACCGCCTCGAGCGCGAGCGCGTCGCCTTCATGCGCGCGATCGACGATCTCGGGCGTGCCGAAGTTGGCGGGCACGCGCTTCTTGTCGCGACCGGCCAGCGCGCGATAGACGATCTCGATGCCGGGCCCGGCGCACACGCGCTCGAACGAGACATGCGGCCACTTCTTGCGCGCGTACTGCATGACCAGGTCCTCGCGCTCGTCCATCGGCGCGAAGCTGGCATGGCCGCCCTCGCTGCCCAGCGCGATCCAGCGGTCGTCGGCGGGGATCAGCCCCGACACGCCCAGGCCGGTGCCCGGGCCCATCAGGCCGATCACGCTGTTCTGGCGGCGCGTGCCGCCGCCGATCTGCTGGCGCTGCGCGTCGGTCAGGCCCGGCAGGGCCATCGCCAGCGCGGTGAAGTCGTTGACTACCAGCAGCGTGTCGAAGCCCAGCGCGCGGCGCGTGGCCTCGATCGAGAAGCTCCAGTCGTGGTTGGTCATGCGCACCTGGTCGCCGTCGACCGGGTTGGCGATCGCGATCGCCGCGTGGTTGACGCGGCCGATCTTGACGTCCTTCAGATACTTGCGGATCGCATCGGTCAGCGTCGGGTAGTCGGCGCCGGGATAGACGCGGATCTGCGTGATCTCGCCGGGGCCGATCTCGAGCGCGAAGCGCGCGTTCGTGCCGCCGACGTCGGCGAGCAGGCGCGGGCCGTCGGCGTGCTGGCCGGCAGCCGGTTTAGTTTGCGCACCAGTAGACATCGAGCTGGGTCCCCTTGTCGTTGGCCAGTTGGGAAATTGCGTTGCGCTGCGGCGCCGCGGCGGCGGCCTCCAGCACTTCGCGCTTGCGGGCGCCCGCGATCAGCAGGAACAGCCGGTCGACGCGGCGCAGCGCGTCGAGCGAGAGGCTCACGCGCGGATGCGGCGCGGCGCCCGGGTGCACGGCGAGGTAGCGCTCGGTGGTCGAGATCGCCAGCTCCCATTCGGGCGCGTCGGCGAAGATCGAGGCGGTATGGCCGTCCTCGCCCATGCCGAGCACGGCGACGTTCGGCAGCCGGTAGGCCGGGTTCGCGTTGAGCGCGGCGACCTGCGCCTCGAGCGTGGCGGAGGTGTCGACCAGCGGCAGGAAGCGCGCGCCGGCGGCGGCGTTCTGGAGCAGCGTGTCGTGCACCAGTTGCGCGTTGCTGGCGCCGTCGGTGTCGGCCACCCAGCGGTCGTCGACCAGGCTCACGTCCACGCGGGCCCAGTCGAGCTCGGCGGTGGACAGGGTTTGCAGGAACGGACGCGGGCTGGTGCCGCCCGACACGGCGAGCGTCGCGCGTGCGTGCTCGGCGAGCGGCGCGGCCAGCGCCGCGCGCACCGCCTGCGCGAGCGCCTCGCACTGCGCTTGCGGGCTTTCGAATGCGTGAAGCTCGATCACTTCTCCTCCAGGCTGCTTTTATTGAATTCGGTGGTCATGCGGGGGACTCCGGCGAGTCGCGGCCGGGGCGGGCCGCGTCAGGCATGTTGCAAACGCGTGTTTCAGTTCTCTTCCTCGAGCCAGCAGGTGCCGTGCTGCGCGAGCATCGCGCTGGCCGCCGCGGGGCCCCAGGTGCCGGCCGCGTAGGGCTTGGGCGGCTTGAGCGATTTCTGCCATTCGTTCTGGATCGGCTCGACCCAGCGCCAGGCCGCCTCCTGCTCGTCGCGCCGCACGAACAGCGCCAGGCGCCCGTTGATCACGTCGAGCAGCAGGCGCTGGTAGGCCTCCATCTGGCCTTCCTTGAAGAACTGGTCGAAGGCCAGGTCGAGATGCACGCTGGCCAGGTTCATGCCCTCGCCGGGCTGCTTGGCCAGGCAATACAGGCGGATCGTCTCGTTGGGCTGCAGGCGGATCACCAGCCGGTTGGTGCCGGCGCGCAGCGCATTGGGGCCGAGCGCGGAATGCGGCACCGCGCGGAAATTGACCACGATCTCGGCGACGCGATCGGCCAGCCGCTTGCCGGTGCGCAGGAAGAAGGGCACGCCGGCCCAGCGCCAGTTCTCGATCTCGACCTTCAGCGCCACGTAGGTTTCGGTGTTGCTGTCGGGCTTCACGCCGGGTTCGGTGGCGTAGCCGGGCACCGGGTTGCCCTTGATGGTGCCGGCGTGATACTGGCCGCGCACCGCCACCTTGCTGATGTCGCGCGGATCGATCGGCTTGAGCGCGCGCAGCACGCGCAGCTTCTCGTCGCGCACCGAATCCGAATCCATCGAATGCGGCGGCTCCATCGCGATGATCGAGAGCAATTGCAGCAGGTGGTTCTGCACCATGTCGCGCAGCGCGCCGGTGTTGTCGTAGAAGTCGCCGCGCGCCTCCACGCCCAGTTCCTCGGCGATCGTGATCTGGATGCTCTCGACCCATTCGCGGCGCCAAAGCGGCTCGAACAGCGCATTGCCGAAGCGCAGCGCGAGCAGGTTCTGCACCGGCTCCTTGCCGAGGTAGTGGTCGATCCGGTAGATCTGGTCTTCCGCGAAGATCTCGCCGACCGCGTCGTTGATCTCGTTGGAGGAGGCCAGGTCGTAGCCGAGCGGCTTCTCCAGCACGATGCGCGCGCCCTCGCTCAGGCCGACGCCGGCCAGCGCCTTGCAGATCGGTTCGAACAGGGAAGGGCCGGTGGCCAGGTAGAACACGCGCGTGCCGGGCAGCTCGCCGATCGCCTGGCGCAGGACCTGGTAATCCTCGGGGCGGCCGAGATCGACGTTGAGATAGTCGATGCGTTCCAGGAACCGCTTCCAGGCGGCTTCGTCGAAGGCGCTGCCGGAAGCCTTCCTCGCATGCGGCTTGACGTGCTCCTCGACCCAGCCGTGATAGCCGGCGCGATCCGCATCGTGGCGCGCGACCGCGACGATGCGGCCGGACTCGGCGAGCATGTTGGCGCGATGGGCCTCGAACAGTGCCGGCAGGATCTTGCGCATCGACAGGTCGCCGGTGCCGCCGAACAATACGAAGGTGAAGCTGCTGGAATCGTTTTGCATTGTCTCCGCCCGGTTGGAAATGCGCGTACCACGGCATGGATGGAAGCCGCCTGGCTGGGCCGTTCCGACGGGCGCGGACGGCGGCAAGCGGAGCCGTAGTGCGATAAAAATATTTTTGACACTGAATTGTAGTTTAACTACAATCCGCCGCAAGGGGTAGACCCGGAAGAAGAAAAAGAAGCGCACACGATGGATGTCGGGGAAGCGCGCTCTTCGGACGGGACGGCCGGTGCGGCAGCGCGCCGAGACCGCATGTTAAAGGACATTGGCGAAACGCATCACGAGCCGGTCCGCGACGGCCCCGAGGTTCGGCGCCGCGCGGCGGCGGGACCGGAACCAACAGATCAGAGGAGACACTCTTTGAATCTCGATCCACTCAGTCCCTGAGCGCCCGCGGCCGGCCACGGCCCGACCGTTTTCCGGTCGTTCGCGGCGCGATATCCCGGTTGTTTCGTTTCGCAAGTTCCTGAGCAAGCCGGCTCTCGCACGCACGAGAGCCTCACGAGTCGGTTAATCCAAACTGGAGGAGATGAGTAATGAAAGTTCGCGCGATGATGGGCGCGCTGTGCGCCGCAGGCCTGATGATCGGCGCCGCCACGGCGCAGGCTGCCGAGAACGTCACGGTGCTGCACTGGTGGACCTCGGGCGGTGAATCCAAGGCGGTCGGCGTGCTGAAGGACGACCTGCAGAAGCAAGGTTACGTGTGGAAGGACTTCGCGGTGGCGGGCGGCGCGGGTGCCGCGGCCATGACGGCGCTCAAGACCAAGGTGATCAGCGGCGACGCTCCGTCGGCCGCGCAGATCAAGGGCCCGCTGATCCAGGATTGGGCGGACCAGGGCGTGCTCGTCAACATCGACTCGGCCGCCGGCGACTGGGGCAAGAACCTGCCGCCGGAAATCGACAAGATCATCAAGTACAAGGGCCACTACGTGGCGGCGCCGTTCTCGGTGCACCGCGTCAACTGGCTGTACCTGAACAAGGCCGCGCTCGACAAGGTCGGCGCCAAGGTGCCGACCACCTGGCCGGAATTCTTCGCCCTGGCCGACAAGCTCAAGGCCGCCGGCATCCAGCCGGTCGCGATGGGCGGCCAGCCGTGGCAGGACCTGACGCTGTGGGAAGACGTGGTGCTGTCCGAAGGCGCCGACTTCTACAAGAAGGCGATCGTCAACCTCGACCCGGCCACGCTGGGCTCGCCGAAGATGCTCGACGTGTTCAACACGGTGCGCAAGATCCAGGGTTACTTCGATGCCGGTCGTAACGGCCGCGACTGGAACCTGGCCACGGCGATGGTGATCAACGGCAAGGCCGGCATGCAGTTCATGGGCGACTGGGCCAAGGGCGAGTTCGAGAACGCCGGCAAGAAGTCGGGCAAGGACTACATCTGCGCGCCGGTGCCGGGCACCTCGAGCGCCTACACGTTCAACGTCGACTCCTTCGTGTTCTTCCAGCAGAAGGGTTCGGAGAACGCCACGCCGGGTCAGCTCGCGCTGGCCAAGACCATCATGACGCCGGACTTCCAGGAGCAGTTCAGCCTGCTGAAGGGCTCGATCCCGGTGCGCCTGGGCGTGAAGATGGACAAGTACGACGACTGCGCGAAGAAGTCCTACGCGGATGAGCAGACCGCGCTGAAGGCCGGCGGCTACGTGCCCTCGCTGGCCCACGGCATGGCGCAGGGCGATGCCACCGCCGGCGCGATCAGCGACGTCGTGACCAAGTTCATGAACTCGCAGCAGGATCCGAAGGAAGCCGTCGCCGCGCTCGTGAAGGCCGCGAAGGTGAAGTAAAGGCAGCACGGGCGAGGCCTGGCCTCGCCCGTACCGTCGCAAACGGGCCGGCCGCATGCGGCCCGCGCCGTACCCGATGCCGCGCGCCTCGCCCCAAAGGCGGCGGCACCCTCGTTCCAGGAGTCGAATCAAGTGGCTGCCCCTCTCAGCGGAAACGAACCCGGCCGCGCTGACGTCGCCCGCCGCACGTCGCCGCTCTCGGCATTGGCCGATCGCTGGATACCGAAGCTGGTGCTCGCACCCAGCATCGCGATCGCCGTGGTGTTCATCTATGGCTTCATCGTCATCACCGGCTACCTGTCGCTGACCAAGTCGCGACTGCTGCCCAACTACACCTTCGACGGTTTCGGCCGCTACACGGACCTGTTCCAGAACGACGTCTGGTGGACCTCGGCCGCCAACCTCGGCTGGTTCGGGATTCCCTTCATCGTGCTGTGCGTGGTGCTCGGCCTGTTCCTGGCGATCCTGCTGGACCAGCAGATCCGCAACGAAGGCGCGCTGCGCGCGGTGTTCCTGTACCCGATGGCGCTGTCCTTCATCGTCACCGGCACGGCCTGGCAGTGGATCCTGAACCCGGGCCTGGGCCTGGAGAAGGTGCTGCACGACTGGGGCTGGACCAGCTTCTCGTTCAACTGGCTGGACGATCCGGACAAGGCGATCTTCTGCGTGGTGATCGCCGCGGTCTGGCAATCGACCGGCTTCGTGATGGCGCTGTTCCTGGCCGGCCTGCGCGGCGTGGACGGCGAGATCTTCAAGGCGGCCCAGGTGGACGGCGCGACCCTGCCGACCATCTACCGCAAGATCGTGATCCCGAGCATGCGCCCGGTGTTCTTCTCGGTGCTGCTGATCCTCTGCCACATCACGATCAAGACCTTCGACCTGGTGGTCGCGCTGACCGCCGGCGGCCCCGGCACCTCGTCCTCGCTGCCCGCCATGTTCATGTATACCTATTCGTTCAATCGCGGACAGCTCGGCGTCGGCGCGGCCTCGTCGGTGATGATGCTCGCGACCGTGGTCGCGGTGCTGGTGCCGCTGATGTATATGGAATCGAGGAGCACCCGCAATGCAGCCTAAGATGACGATCAGCCGCGCCGTCATTTACGCGGTGCTGATCCTGTTCGCGATTTACTTCCTGCTCCCGCTGTACGTGATGCTGTCGACCTCCTTCAAGGATCTCGACCAGCTGCGTACCGGCAACCTGCTGACGCCGCCCACCAGCTGGACCATCGATCCCTGGCTCAAGGCCTGGGGCTCGGCCTGTACCGGCGTGCGCTGCGACGGCATGAAGCCGTTCTTCTTCAACTCGCTGAAGATGGTGATCCCGGCCGTGCTGATCTCCTCGCTGATCGGCGCGTTCAACGGCTACGTGCTCACGCACTGGCGCTTTCGCGGCGCCGACGCGCTGTTCACGCTGCTGCTGGTGGGCTGCTTCATCCCGTTCCAGGTGATCCTGCTGCCGATGGCGCGCGTCGAGGGCTACTTCGGCCTGGCCAACACCACCGCCGGCCTGGTGCTGGTGCACGTGGTCTACGGCATCGCCTTCACCACCATGTTCTTCCGCAACTTCTACGTGAGCGTGCCGGCGGAACTGGTGAAGGCCGCGCGGATCGACGGCGCCGGCTTCTTCACGATCTTCACGCGGATCCTGATGCCGGTCTCGCTGCCGATCTTCATGGTCTGCCTGATCTGGCAGTTCACCCAGATCTGGAACGACTTCCTGTTCGGCATCGTGTTCTCGGGCGTCGATTCGATGCCGATCACGGTGGCCCTGAACAACCTCGTGAACACGTCGACGGGCGTGAAGGAATACAACGTCGACATGGCGGGCGCGATCATCGCCGCGCTGCCCACGCTGCTGGTCTACGTGGTCGCCGGCCGCTACTTCGTGCGCGGCCTCACGGCGGGCGCGGTGAAGGGCTGATCCGCGGCCAGTATTCCTGAACGAACCGGCCGCGCGGGCACATGTCCCGCGCGGCGAGCAGAACCGACGCGGCGCGAGACGCCGCACCTGAGACAGAGGATTCACAGCATGGCAAGCCTTTCCATCCGTGACGTGTACAAGACCTATCCGAACGGGGTGCCGGTCCTGAAGGGCGTCGACATCGACATCGAGGACGGCCAGTTCCTGATCCTGGTCGGCGGTTCGGGCTGCGGGAAGTCGACGCTGCTCAACATGATCGCCGGCCTGGAGACCGTCACCAAGGGCGAGATCCGCATCGGCGGCAAGGTCGTCAACGATCTCTCGCCGAAGGATCGCGACATCGCGATGGTGTTCCAGTCGTACGCGCTCTACCCGTCGATGACGGTCAAGGAGAACATCTCCTTCGGCCTGAACATCCGCAAGGTGCCCAAGAACGAGCAGAAGCAGATCGTCGATCGCGTCGCCGCGATGCTGCAGATCGAGCACCTGCTGGACCGCAAGCCGGGCCAGCTCTCGGGCGGCCAGCGCCAGCGCGTGGCGATGGGCCGGGCGCTCGCGCGCGATCCCTCGCTGTTCCTGTTCGACGAGCCGCTCTCGAACCTCGACGCCAAGCTGCGTATCGAGATGCGCGCCGAGATCAAGCTGCTGCACCAGCGCCTGGGCACCACCATCGTCTACGTGACGCACGACCAGATCGAGGCGATGACGCTGGGCGACCGCATCGCGGTGATGAAGGACGGCGTGGTCCAGCAGTTCGGCGCGCCGCAGGACATCTACGATTCGCCCTCGAACCTGTTCGTGGCCGGCTTCATCGGCGCGCCGCCGATGAACTTCATCAATGGCCGGGTCGTGGAGCAGGGCAGCGGCGTGGGCCTGGAGATCGACACCGGCGCCTCGCGCGGCGTGCTGAACCTGCCCTTCGAGCGCTCGAAGATGAACGGCCACGTGGGCCGCGAGGTGATCCTGGGCCTGCGCCCGGAGCGCATCACCGACGCGCGCAATGCCCATGACGGCCAGGCTTCCTCGCTGCAGCCGATCGACGTGGTGGTGGACGTGACCGAGCCGACCGGCCCGGATACGCACGTGTTCGCCCAGGTCAACGGCAAGCGCATCGTGAGCCGTGTGCACCCGGCCGCGAACCCGCAGCCGAAGCAGCAGCTCAAGCTGCTGTTCGACGTCTCGAAGGCGGTGGTGTTCGATCCGTCGACGGAAGCGCGGATCGCCTGAGCCTGGCGCGGCGAAGGCCGTAGCGAAAAAAAACGGGCCGCCCTTGGGCGGCCCGTTTCGCATGGGCGGCGCGGTGCTCGACGCCGCCGCCGCGCCATCGATTCTCGACGCGGCTTCAGCGCACCTCGCGCGGCGTGCCGCGATCGCTCTCGTTGAGCAGGCCCAGCATCGAGGTCGGCTGCAGCAGCACCAGCACCGCGCCGGCGCCGCCGTCGTTGCCGCGCGCCTCGCAGAAGGCGATCACTTCCTCCTTCTGCACCAGCCAGGCCCGTACCTTGCCCTTGAGCACCGGCTCCTTGCCGACCGAGCCGAGCCCCTTGCCGTGGATCACGCGCAGGCAGCGCAGCCCCTTCTTGCCGGCCTCGCGGATGAACACGGCGAGCGCCTCGCGCGCCTCGTCGCGGCGCATGCCGTGCAGGTCCAGCTGGGCCTGCACGATCCAGGCGCCGCTGCGCAGCTTGCGCACCACCTCGCGACTGATGCCGGGGCGGTGGTAATAGAGGCTTTCGTCGGAGTCGAGTAGCGTCTCGGGGTCGAATTCGTCGGACAGCGTCTCGCTGAGCACCGCTTCCTCGTCGAGCTGGGTCTGCTTGGGCACCGGCTGCGGCGGCTCGCGGCGGACAGGCACGCGCGGCGGCGCGGCCAGCGGCGTGATCGTGCCGATCTCGTTGCGGAACAGGTTGGCGTTGAGCTCGGCCTCGCGCGTCTCGCGCGCGACCTGCACCTGCTGCCTGGCGCGCCGCTCGGCCTCGCCCTTGAGCGAATCGCGCAGGGCGCCGAGGCCGGCCAGGCCGCCCTGGAGGGCGCCGGGCTCGGGTTTCGGCACGATCGGCTCGGCCGCTTTGGCCGCGGGGGCGGCGGCGCGGCGCTTGGCCGGGTCGCTCGGATGGGGCTGGTTCTTCGCCATGATGGTCTACGGATCGAAGGTGGGACGGGAATGAAAAAGGCCGCTGCGCGGGGCAGCGGCCTTCGGAAGGCCAGGCGGGCTGCGGCGCGTGGCGACGCTATTGTAACGTCGCCGCGCGCGGCCCGGCCGGCCGCCGGCTCACTTCGCGTCGTGCAGGCTTTCCAGGTAGCGCTGCGCGTCGAGCGCGGCCATGCAGCCCGTGCCGGCGCTGGTGATCGCCTGGCGATAGATGTGGTCCTGCACGTCGCCCGCCGCGAACACGCCCGGGATGTTGGTGGCCGTGGCATTGCCGGCCAGGCCGCTCTTGGTGACGATATAGCCGTCCTTCATCTCGAGCTGGCCCTGGAACAGGTCCGTGTTCGGCTTGTGGCCGATCGCCACGAACACGCCCTGCAGCGTGAGCTGCTCGGTCTCGCCGGTGCCGGTGTGCTTGATCTTCACGCCGGTGACGCCCGAGTCGTCGCCGGTCACTTCGTCGAGCACGTGGTTCCACTTGATCTCGACCTTGCCTTCCTTTTCCTTCTCCAGCAGGCGGTCGATCAGGATCGGCTCGGCGCGGAACTTGTCGCGGCGGTGGATCACGGTCACTTTCTTCGCGATGCCGGTCAGGTAGAGCGCTTCCTCGACCGCGGTGTTGCCGCCGCCGACCACCGCCACTTCCTGGTTGCGGTAGAAGAAGCCGTCGCAGGTCGCGCAGGCCGACACGCCCTTGCCCATGAAGGCTTCTTCCGAGGCCAGGCCGAGATACTGGGCCGAGGCGCCGGTCGAGATGATCAGCGAGTCGCAGGTGTATTCGCCCGAATCGCCGATCAGGCGGATCGGCTTTTCCTCCAGCCTGGCCGTGTGGATGTGATCGAACACGATTTCCGTGTTGAAGCGCTCGGCGTGCTCCAGGAAGCGCTGCATCAGTTCCGGGCCCTGCACGCCGTTCGGGTCCGCCGGCCAGTTCTCGACGTCGGTCGTGGTCATCAGCTGGCCGCCCTGTGCCAGGCCGGTGATCAGCAGGGGCGACAGGTTGGCGCGGGCGGCATAGACGGCCGCGGTATAACCGGCGGGGCCGGAACCGAGAATCAGGACTTTCGCGTGTTTGGGCGTGGACATGTGCAGGATCCGTTAAAAGCGGCCGGGCGCCCGGATGACGTGGCGCTCGGCAAGGCGGCAAGCCGGCCCGGCCGCGCCTTGCGCGCCGGGGACGATGCCATAGATGGGTACCAGACGCGCATTATAAAGGGGCGTTTGCTGCACTGCCGAACCGGCGTTTTTATCGCGCCGATAGCATGCCTCGATCGACGGGTTACCGTCATTTACACTTGCCCGGTCGCGGCTGCGTTTACAATAATCGCGATCGAACGATCGGCGGCCGGCCCGGCGTGGCCGCCTCTTCTACACGGATTCATGGCAAAAGCTCCCTTTACGGCTCAGGCGCAGGCGCTACCGCATCGTATGTCGCGGCTGTTCGTCGAGATTCGCTGGATTCTGCAGGTCGCGGTGTTCGCGTTCCTGCTGATGGCGCTCCTGAGCTACAGCCGTCGCGACCCGAGCTGGACGCATGCGGTCCAGATCGACCACATCTCGAACTGGGCCGGGCGCGTCGGCGCCTGGACGGCCGATATCCTGCTGCTGCTGTTCGGCATCTCCGCCTACTGGCTGGTGGTGCTGCTGGCGCGCCGGGTGGCCGCCAACTACCGCCGTATCACGCGCCACGAGGCGCTCGACGAGGAACCGCCGGCCCGCCCGATCGGCTGGCTGGCCGAGGGCTTCGCCTTCGTGCTGGTGATGCTCGCCAGCGACGGCATCGAGGCGCTGCGCATGTGGTCGCTGAAGGTGCCGCTGCCGCGCGCGCCGGGCGGCGTGGTCGGCGAGATGGTCGCGCGCGGCGTCTCGCACGCGCTCGGCTTCACGGGCGGCACCCTGTTCCTGCTGGTCGCGCTCGCGATCGGCCTTTCCCTGTATTTCCGCTTCTCCTGGCTGTCGGTCTGCGAGCGCGTGGGCGACGCCATCATCAACGCCTTCACGCTGGCCAAGCTGCGCCGCGAGGCCGAGCGCGACCGCAAGCTCGGCGAGGCCGCCGCGGTGCGTCGCGAGGGCAAGGTCGAGGAGGAGCGGGTGCGCATCGAGGAGCACGAGCCGGTCACCATCGTGCCGCCGATCGTCACGCCGGCCAAGTCCGAGCGCGTCGAGCGCGAGCGCCAGGTGCCGCTGTTCACCGACCTGCCGGGCGACTCCACCCTGCCGGCGATCTCCCTGCTCGATGCCGCCACCCAGTCCCAGGAGGCGATTCCCGCCGACACGCTGGAATTCACCTCGCGCCTGATCGAGAAGAAGCTCAAGGACTTCGGCGTCGAGGTCGGCGTGGTGGCCGCCTATCCGGGGCCGGTGGTGACGCGCTACGAGATCGAGCCGGCCACCGGCGTGAAGGGCAGCCAGATCGTCGGGCTCGCCAAGGACCTGGCGCGCTCGCTGTCGCTGGTGTCGATCCGCGTGGTCGAGACGATTCCCGGCAAGAACTACATGGCGCTGGAGCTGCCGAACCCGCGCCGCCAGACCGTGCGCCTGTCCGAGATCCTCGGCTCCGAGGTCTATGCCGCCGCGTCCTCGGCGCTCACCATGGGCCTGGGCAAGGACATCGGCGGCAAGCCGGTATGCGCCGACCTCGCCAAGATGCCCCACCTGCTGGTGGCCGGCACCACCGGCTCGGGCAAGTCGGTGGGGATCAACGCGATGATCCTCTCGCTGCTCTACAAGGCCACCGCCGACCAGGTCCGGCTGATCCTGATCGACCCGAAGATGCTGGAAATGAGCGTCTACGAAGGCATTCCGCACCTGCTCTGCCCGGTCGTCACCGACATGCGCCAGGCCGGCAACGCGCTGAACTGGACCGTCGCCGAGATGGAGCGCCGCTACAAGCTGATGAGCAAGCTCGGCGTGCGCAACCTGGGCGGCTACAACAACAAGATCGACGAGGCCACCAAGCGCGAGGAGAAGATCCCGAACCCGTTCAGCCTGACGCCCGAGGATCCCGAGCCGCTCGGCCGCCTGCCCAATATCGTGGTGGTGATCGACGAGCTGGCCGACCTGATGATGGTGGTCGGCAAGAAGGTCGAGGAGCTGATCGCGCGCATCGCGCAGAAGGCGCGCGCGGCCGGCATCCACCTGATCCTCGCCACCCAGCGCCCCTCGGTGGACGTGATCACCGGCCTGATCAAGGCCAACGTGCCGACCCGCATGGCCTTCCAGGTGTCCTCGAAGATCGACTCGCGCACGATTCTCGACCAGATGGGCGCCGAGTCGCTGCTCGGCATGGGCGACATGCTCTACCTGCCGCCCGGCAGCGGCCTGCCGGTGCGCGTGCACGGCGCCTTCGTGTCCGACGACGAGGTGCACCGCGTGGTCGAGAAACTCAAGGAGCACGGCGAGCCGAACTACATCGAGGGCCTGCTCGAGGGCGGCGTGGCCGACGGCGAGGAAGGCTCGGCCGGCGCGGGAACCGGCGAGGGCGGCGACGAGTCCGATCCCCTTTACGACCAGGCCGTCGAGGTCGTCGTCAAGAACCGCCGCGCCTCGATCTCGCTGGTGCAGCGCCATCTGCGCATCGGCTACAACCGCGCGGCGCGATTGCTCGAACAGATGGAGCAATCGGGGCTCGTGTCGGCCATGTCGTCCAACGGCAATCGCGAAATCCTGGTGCCGGCCCGCGACGCGGAATGACGCCGCGTCGGCGCCGGCCCGCCAATCAGGGAGAAACCCACCCCATGCAAGCATTCTCGTTCGTGCAGTTCCCCGCGGTTCGCCGCTTCGTCGCGGCGCTGGCCGGCGCCTCGCTGATGGCGGTCGCCTCGCAGGCCTTCGCGGGCGGCACCGACCAGCTCAAGGCCTTCATCGCCCAGGTCAAGACCGCCAAGGGCGGCTTCACCCAGCAGATCGTCAAGGCGCCGTCCAAGGGCGCGAGCGGCGCGCTGCCGACCGTCAAGCCGACCGACAACTCCAGAGGCAGCTTCGTGTTCTCGCGCCCCGGCAGGTTCGTCTGGTCCTACGAGAAGCCGTACCAGCAACTGCTGCAGGCCGACGGCGACACGCTCTACGTCTACGACAAGGACCTGAACCAGGTTACCGAGCGCAAGCTCTCGGGCGCGCTCGGCGCGAGCCCGGCCGCGATCCTGTTCGGCAGCAACGACATCGAGAAGAACTACACGCTGCGCGACGCGGGCGAGAAGGGCGGCATCGACTGGGTCGAGATGCAGCCGAAGTCGCAGGACACGCAGTTCCAGCGCATCGGCATCGGCTTCAAGGGCGGCACGCTGGCGGCGATGGAACTGCACGACGTGTTCGGCAACGTCACCCTGCTGACCTTCACCAATATGCAGACGAATCCCGCGCTGCCGGCCGATACCTTCCGTTTCGCGGTGCCCAAGGGCGCCGACGTGATCAAGGGCTGAGCGCCGCGCGCGGTGCCGGGACGGGCCTGCCAGCGATGGCAGGCCCGTTTCGTTTCGCGGCACCCGGCGGCGCGGCGCGCGGCGCCGGGCGCGCCGATGTCGCGGCGAGCCGCCATCCTGTCCGATCGGCCGGGGGCGGGAGGCGCGCCCGGCTGTCATAATGTCCGGCTGGCGCGGCGATGGACGCCGCGCCGGTCATTGCAGGAGTCGAGGTCCATGTCCGACCTGTTTGAAATCGAACCGCGCCGCCCGCTCGCGGAGGCGCTGCGCCCGAAGACGCTCGACGAGGTGATTGGCCAGACGCACCTGCTCGGCGAGGGCAAGCCGCTGCGGCTCGCGTTCGCGTCGGGCCGGCCGCATTCGATGATCCTCTGGGGCCCGCCCGGCGTCGGCAAGACCACGCTCGCGCGGCTCACCGCGAATGCCTTCGATTGCGAGTTCATCGCGCTGTCGGCCGTGCTCGGCGGCGTGAAGGACATCCGCGAGGCGATGGAGCAGGCCAAGGACACGCTGCATCGCAACGGCCGGCACACGATCCTGTTCGTCGACGAGATCCATCGCTTCAACAAGGGCCAGCAGGATGCGCTGCTGCCCTTCGTCGAATCGGGGCTGGTCACCTTCATCGGCGCGACCACCGAGAACCCGAGCTTCGAGGTCAACTCGGCGCTGCTGTCGCGGGCCCATGTCTATGTGCTGAAGTCGCTCGACGACGCGGAGATGCGCCAGTTGCTGGCGCGCGCGCAGCAGATCGCGCTCGACGGGCTCAGCTTCGAGGACAAGGCCGTCGATACGCTGATCGGCTACGCCGACGGCGACGCGCGGCGCTTCCTGAACCTGCTGGAGCAGGCGCAGACGGCGGCGTTGTCGGCGCGCACCAACCGGATCGACGCCGATTTCGTCTCGAACGCGATGACGCTGAACGCGCGCCGCTTCGACAAGGGCGGCGACAACTTCTACGACCAGATCTCGGCGCTGCACAAGTCGGTGCGCGGCTCGAATCCGGACGCGGCGCTCTACTGGTTCTGCCGCATGCTCGACGGCGGCGCCGATCCCAAGTACCTGTCGCGGCGCATCGTGCGGATGGCCTGGGAGGACATCGGCCTGGCCGATCCGCGCGCGATGCAGATGGCCAACGACGCGGCCGCCACCTTCGAGCGGCTGGGCTCGCCCGAGGGCGAGCTGGCGCTCGGCCAGGCCGTGATCTACCTGGCCTGCGCGGCCAAGAGCAATGCCGGCTACAACGCCTTCAACGCCGCCATGGCCTTTGTGCGGCAGGACAAGTCGCGCGAGGTGCCGGTCCATCTGCGCAACGCGCCGACCAAGCTGATGAAGGAGCTCGGCTACGGCCACGAGTACCGCTACGCGCACGACGAGCCGAACGCCTACGCGGCCGGCGAGAGCTACCTGCCCGAAGGCATGCGCGAGCCGCGCTGGTACCAGCCGGTGCCGCGCGGGCTCGAAACCAAGATCGCCGAGAAGCTGAGCTGGCTGCGCGAGCTCGATCGCGAGGCCGGCAAGCCCGAATAAGTCGCGTGATGCGCGGCGGGGCCGCCGGGCCGCCACCGCCGTGCGTTAGAATCCGCGTTTCACACAACGATTTTTCCAAGTCCTCCCATGCTCGACATCCAGTTGCTGCGCAAAGACCTCGACGGCGTCGCCAAGCGCCTCGCCGATCGCGGCTACACCCTCGACGTCGCCAGGTTCTCCTCGCTCGAGGCGGATCGCCGCGCGATCCAGACCCGCACCGAAGAACTGCAGGCGCGCCGCAACAGCCTGTCGAAGCAGATCGGCGCGATGAAGGGGCGGGGCGAGGACACCTCGGCCGTGATGGCCGAGGTCGGCGGGATCGGCGACGAGATGAAGAGTTCGGCCGCCAGGCTCGACGAGATCCAGGGCACGATGCAGGCGCTGCTGCTCGAGATGCCGAACCTGGCGCACGAGAGCGTGCCGGTCGGCAAGGACGAGGCCGGCAATGTCGAGGCGCGTCGCTGGGGCACGCCGCGCAGCTTCGATTTCGAGGTGCGCGACCACGTCGACGTCGGCACCCCGCTCGGCCTCGATTTCGAGACCGGGGCGAAGCTCTCGGGGGCGCGCTTCACCATGCTGCGCGGCCCGATCGCGCGCCTGCACCGGGCGCTGGCGCAGTTCATGATCGACACGCACACGCTGCAGCACGGTTATACGGAAACCTATTCGCCGTATATCGTGAACCCGGAAATCCTCTACGGCACGGGGCAGTTGCCGAAGTTCGCCGACGACATGTTCCGCGTCGAGAAGGGCGGCGAGGAAAACACCGTCACGCAATACCTGATCTCGACCTCCGAGATCACGCTGACCAACACGGTGCGCGATTCGATCGTCGACGCCGCGACGCTGCCGATCAAGCTGACCGCGCATTCGCCGTGCTTCCGCTCCGAAGCGGGCTCGTATGGCCGCGACACGCGCGGCATGATCCGCCAGCACCAGTTCGACAAGGTCGAGATGGTGCAGATCGCCGCGCCGGATGCGTCCTACGCGGCGCTCGACGAGATGGTCGGCCACGCCGAGGCGATCCTGCAGAAGCTCGAGCTGCCCTACCGCGTGATCACGCTGTGCACCGGCGACATGGGCTTCTCGGCCGCCAAGACCTTCGACCTGGAAGTCTGGCTGCCGGCGCAGAACACCTATCGCGAGATCTCGAGCTGCTCGAACACCGAGTCGTTCCAGGCGCGCCGCATGCAGGCGCGCTTCCGCAACGCGCAAGGCAAGCCCGAACTCGTGCACACGCTGAACGGCTCGGGCCTCGCGGTCGGCCGCACGCTGGTGGCCGTGCTCGAGAACTACCAGAACGCCGATGGTTCGGTGACGGTGCCCGTCGCGCTGCGTCCGTACCTGGGTGGCCTGGAGAAGATCGAGCTGCCGGGCTCGGCGGCCTGAGGTCGCGAATCGGATGCCGCTGCGTGAGGAAATCGCGCGCGGCATCCTCGTCAGTCCGGCCGAGAAATTTTTTGCGAAAAGGGCTTGGAAAGACGGAAAGAGTTGTTCTATAATCTTTGCTTCGCCGGGACGAGACCTACAGAACGGCGAAGCAGTAGAAGGAAAGGTGGCAGAGAGGTCGAATGCGCCGGACTCGAAATCCGGTGTACGGTTATACCGTACCGTGGGTTCGAATCCCACCCTTTCCGCCAGAATGCAAACCCCTCGAAGCCGAAAAGCTCGAGGGGTTTTTTCTTTGCCGCGCGGGTTTTCTCCGGCCTTTAGCGGGCGCGATTCGTTCTCCCCGTAGAAATCGAAAAAACTAAAGAAGTCCGGGTCCGGGTCGTAATAGGTGGCTTGAATCGAGAGGGCGCGTCCGTCTGTCGGGAAGCGCCTCGATGTCGAGCGGGCATGCATGTATCGCTCGTGCCACTCGACACGATCAATCAAGAACACAGAAAACGATGAAGCATGGGGCCATTCGTCCGGATCACGGCGGACATCGGGATGCGTTAGCGCAGCGCCAGACGCGTGCGTCGCATTCACTGGGGATATCGCGATCGGTGCCGATACATGTCCCCGTCTTTCCATCTCGAATTGACTGACGCCGCTTAAGTTGCCGGCGGTGTCCGCGCATCGCGCTCGATGCCCGACCATCACGGCCGGCACTTCGGCCCCATTCGCCGGCCTTCATCGTTTGCACGGCTTTGACGCCAAGGCGTCATCGATCGCGCGGCCAAGAGAGAGCCGACGCGAACTCACAACAAGGAGAAAAACGAGCATGTTCGATAACACCACCACACGGGGTTGGCGGTTTTCCGCGATGGCGGCGCTGGCGGCGGCTGCGATCCTGACGGGATGCGGCGGGGATGACGGCGGCACGGTTGTCCCGAGGGCGCAGGGCAGCACGACGCAGGCAGGCACCGGCAACAACTCCGGCAGCAGCGCCCAGGCCAGCGTGGAGGAGTCGACGTACACCGATGGCATCTTCGTCGACAACAGCGGCGATGGCTATTTCCAGTTCGACACGAACTTCCCGGCGACTTTCACCGCGGTGACGGGGGCGATCGTGGTCGAGAGCTACCTGGCGCAGCAGGGCGACAAGCAATTCGGTTCGCGTCCGCAATGGGCCGCCGGCGTCTCGTTCGCGCTGAACCAGTCGACGCAGGCCTATATCACGGCCGATGGCGCCGAGGAGGTGTTCGGCTACCAGGACATGGACTGGGGGCCGGTCGGCGCCATCTCGAAGCGCACGCCGCAGGGCTTCCAGTTCAGCCTGGACAGACTGCCGACGCCGCTGTACGACGTCGCACTGGCTGCCGTCGATGTGTCGGGGCAGTCAGTGGCCGACGTGCTCGCCAAGGATAGCCGCTCCGTCAACGGCGGCCTGGCTGCCTTGATGGCCAGCGACAAGACGCCGATGCCGGCCGGCTCGCACATCTACCAGACGACCGAGACGGTCCTGACCACCAATATCTGGATGTTGCGCGACTGGAGCGGCAACGGTTTCTACCCGACGCTGGAGGCGGCGCAGGTGGACAATGGCGGCACGATCCGCACGCTCGGCGCCTATCGTTATCTCGATCATCCGGGCGACAACACGGCCCTGGTCGAATACAACGGGAAAATCGATGCGGGCGAGATTCGCAAGCAAGGCGATGTCCTGACCGATCTTCCGCTGGGTTACAACCGCGTCGCGGCGACCTTCATCGCGCAGCAAATCCAGAAGGCATTGCAGCCGCGTTGATCCATGATGGCGTCGTGAGCGCGGCCCGGCTTGCGGCGCCGGAATTGGCGAGATCAACTGTCGATCACGGTGGAGTCGGGGTCTGGTTTTTCCGATTTTTCGAGAAATCCGGGGCGTTTAGCCGTTCGAAAACGGATGTGGCGAAAATGGAGCCCGCGCGATGGGACGTATCGTCGAATTTTGGAGGATTCAGGCTTTGGGGTCCTTGTCGCGCGACCATGGTTCGGCACCGGGCTCACGCAACTTTTTTCTCAGTCGCGCGTTCTCGGCGAACAGCGCGGCCAGTGCAATCAGCGTCAGGACTGGAAACACCCATTCTGCACCGATGCGAAAGACCGCCCAGGAGGCGAGCAGCAATGCGAGGGCGGTGACGAGCAATGCAATACGATCGAGCAAGCTGTTCATGCGATTTTCGCCTCGCGCTGGCGCATGAAAGCCGTAGGCATGTCGCGTGTGCCTCTGGATGTCAGTGCGTCGAACCAGATGATTGTGTGGCTCCTCGATAGCAGCCATCGGATCAGGTTTTTCATCGAGACCGCAGCTTACGGTTTTCGCGGCGCCTGGCCAGACGACGACTTGACGCGCCATGGCCGGCGATCATCAGCGCGATCGCAGCGCTGTCACTAACGAGGCGCGCCTCTCCAACAATAGGTGGCTTCCCAGTCTCGATTGTTGCGTTGCGGCATTCCGAGTCGTGAACTCTTCCGAAACCCCCATCGTGACTACCGATTCACACTCGGAAATCCCTGATCGAAAAGCCATTCTCCATCCTTGTAACGCGCTGAAATCCAGTGTGCGCCGCAGCATGATTTTTCATCGCCCGTATCTCGATTTCAGGCTTTGCTAATTCGCTCGATCGTTTGAAAATAACGATTTGACTCATACCCCGCTTTCGGTTGAAGCTAATAGCTTGCTGTCCGAAGGATGTCCCTGCATGAGTTCGACTTTGACCGTCCGCCGTATCGCCGCCGACCAGGGCAGCGTGTATCGAGAGCTGCGCGCTGCGTCGCTGCGCGAGCCCTATGCGCCCGGCGAAGCGCCCGAGGCGGAGCTGTCCGTCGACGCCGACGCGGCCGATGCGATTGCCGCGCAGCGCGCGAGTTCCGATCAGTCCACCACCTTCCTGCTCTATACCGAAGGCCATCCCGCCGGCATGATCGGCGCGTATCTCGACAACACGCCCGAGCGGCGCGCCTTCGTCAGCGAGCTGTGGGTCGCGCACGCGGTGCGGCACCTGCGCGGCGGCGTGCTGCTGGTCAACACCGCGCGCGACTGGCTGGCCGGGCAGGGCGCGACCGAGATCTACGCCTGGATCGCCGAGCAGAACCGCAACGCGATCCGCTTCTACGAGCACATGGGCTTCACCAACCTCGGCGAGCATGCGCCGGTCGCTCGCGTGCCGGGCGCGATGAAGTCGCTATTCGTCTGGCGTTTCGGTGCCTGAGCCCGCCGCCGCGCGCCGATTCCCGCCTCGCCTTTTCGCCTGCCGTCGCCGTCTTTCCCAAAACGCCCATCGCGCCCGCCCCGGCGCCCTGAAAATGATGGCCGCCTGCCCGGACGCCTGTAAAATACGCAAAAATTTTTTGCAGGACGTCCATGTCGCTTAAAAAATCGCCATTCTTCGAGCTTCGCAGCGGCTCGGTCGACTCCCTGCTGTTCGTCGTCAAGACGGCGGACCTCGATGTCCTGCGGGCCGAACTGGTCAAGCGTTTCGAAGCGACGCCGGAATTCTTTGCCGACGACGTGGTGGCGATCGACGTGCGGCGCCTGGCCGAGGACGAGCGTGTCTCGCTCGACGCGCTTCGCACCATGCTGAACGACGTGCGGATGCGCCCGATCGGCGTGGTCGCGCAGCCGGAGCAGCAGGGCTGGGCCGCCGCAGGCGGGCTGCCGCTGCTGGAGGCGCGCGATCGCCGGGCACCGACCGCCAAGCCGGCGCAGGACGAGGCGCCGGCGGCCGAGGTTTCGGCGGCGCCGGCCGCTGGCGTGGCCGAGGTCTCGGCCGTCGCGGCGGAACCGGCTGGCGCGGCTTCAGGGGCTTCCGCTGCTTCGGCGGCGGCCTCGGGCGGCGCACCGCAGACGGTGGTGATCGACCGGCCCTTGCGTTCGGGCCAGCAGATCTACGCGAAGGGCGACCTGGTGGTGCTCGCGCCGGTCAGCAACGGCGCGGAGGTGATCGCCGAGGGCAACATCCACGTCTATGCGCCGCTGCGCGGCCGCGCGCTGGCCGGCGTGCTCGGCAATCACGACGCGCGCATCTTCTGTACGTGCCTGGAGCCGGAACTCATTTCGATTGCCGGTATCTATCGAACCACGGAGAACCCGTTGCCGGCCGAGGTGGTCGGCAAATCGGTGCAGATCCGGCTCGAGGACGAAAAACTGATGATCGAGCCGTTGCGGCTGACCTGAGCGCGAGCGCGCGACGCGGCAACGGATCGATCGGACCTCATTGACGAACACAGGGTAGGGTAATGGCAAAAATCATCGTGGTGACTTCGGGCAAGGGCGGTGTCGGCAAGACGACGACGAGCGCGAGCTTCGCCTCCGGGCTCGCGCTGCGCGGCCACAAGACGGCCGTGATCGACTTCGACGTCGGCCTGCGCAATCTCGATCTCATCATGGGCTGCGAGCGCCGCGTGGTGTACGACCTGGTCAACGTGATCCAGGGCGAGGCGAACCTGAACCAGGCGCTGATCAAGGACAAGAAGTGCGAGAACCTGTTCATCCTGCCGGCCTCGCAGACGCGCGACAAGGATGCGCTCACGCGTGAAGGCGTCGAGAAGGTCATCAACGACCTGATCGCGATGGATTTTGCCTACATCGTCTGCGATTCGCCGGCCGGCATCGAGTCGGGCGCGCTGCACGCGATGTACTTCGCCGACGAGGCGGTGGTGGTGACCAACCCGGAAGTGTCCTCGGTGCGCGATTCGGACCGCATCCTCGGCATCCTCGCCTCGAAGACCAAGCGCGCGGCCGACGGCGGCGATCCGATCAAGGAGCACCTGCTGATCACGCGCTACAACCCGAAGCGCGTCAGCGAAGGCGAGATGCTCTCGCTGGAGGACATCGGCGAGATCCTGCGCATCAAGCTGATCGGCGTGATCCCGGAATCGGAGGCGGTGCTGCATGCCTCCAACCAGGGCCTGCCGGCGGTGCACCTCGACGGCACCGACGTCGCCGAGGCCTACAAGGACGTGGTGTCGCGCTTCCTCGGCGAGGAAAAGACGATGCGTTTCGTCGACTACTCGAAGCCGGGCCTGCTGCAACGCCTTTTCGGCAGCAAGTAAGGGAGGCGCATCATGTCGATCCTGTCGTTCCTCCTCGGGGAGAAGAAGAAGTCCGCCGCCGTCGCGAAAGAGCGCCTGCAACTGATCATCGCGCACGAGCGCATCGGCGGCCGCCCGCCCGCGGACTACCTGCCGGCGCTGCAGAAAGAACTGCTCGACGTCATCTCGAAGTACGTCAAGATCTCGAACGACGATATCCGCGTCAGTCTCGAGCGTCAGGACGACCTCGAGGTGCTCGAGGTCAAGATCGAGATCCCGCAGGCCTGAGCGTGATCCGGGCGCGCCGCGCGATGCGGCGCGCCGCCCGCCGCCTGGTTTCCTCCGCCATTCCCGGCTCCTCCCGCCGTTTCCCCAAGTCCTTTCCAGCGCTCCATCGGACGCGTCGCGCCGAGGGTGGCTTTCATTCGGATTGCCGCTCTTACCAGCTGTTGCACTTTGACCCCCGCCGTAATACGGCCGCTGTAGGCGGCCGACGAGGCTCGCGCATTGAACCGGTACGCACTGAACGCGTATCCGAATCGATCACAAGGAGGTCACCATGATTCGCACTGCTGCCCGTTATCTGGTTCCGCTCGCGCTGGCCCTGACGGCTTTCGGCACCACCGTCGCGCCGCTCACGGCGAGCGCCGCGGAAGTCGTGATCGTCGCGCCGAGCGCGCCGCCGCCGGTGCGCTACGAAGTGGTGCCGGCGGCGCGGGTCGGCTATGTCTGGGATCGCGGCCACTGGAACTGGGAACATGGCCGCTATGTCTGGATCGGCGGCCACTGGGAGGCCGAGCGGGTCGGCCTGCATTGGGCGCCGGGCCACTGGGCACCGCGCGGCCCGAACTGGGTCTGGGTGCGCGGCCACTGGGCCTGATGCGGGAGCACGATCATGAAACGAACCCTGTTCGTCGTCGCGCTCGCGGCGATCGTGCTGGCCGGCTGCGTGGTCGTGCCGGCCCGGCCCGTGTACTACCATCCGGCGCGCGTCGTCGTGTATTGACGCGGCCGGCGTGTCAGCGCGGCGGCGGCTCGTCCGCCCCGCGCGGCGCGGCCGGGGGCGAGGCGCCCCGCGCCGCTTCCGCCTCGACTTTGTCGTCCGCTGCCGATGCTTCGTCATCCTTGCTTTCGGGCTGCGCGTCGTGGTCCGCCGACGCCTCGTGCGGTGCGCCGGCGTCGGCGTCGCGCAGCCGGCGCAGCGGATCGGCCGGCGACGCTTCGGCATCCTCGGCATTGGTCAGGCGGTCGTCGTCGTGCGCGGCGGGCGCCGGCTTTTCCGGGCTCGCGGCGGCTGCCGGCGGCGCGGCCGGCTGCAGGTAGCGATGCGCGAGCGCTTCATAGAGCGGCGGCACGAACAGCCGCGAGACGCGGCTCGAGATCAGCGCGGTGGCCATCAGCGAGATCACCAGCGCATGGCCGTTGATCATCTCCATCACGATCACGAAGGAGGTGATCGGCGACTGCGTGACGGCGGCCAGGTAGCCGACCATCGCCAGCGCGATCAGCAGCGCCAGCGGCATGTCGCCGAACACCAGGTGCAGCAGGTTGCCGAAGCCGGCGCCGATCGACAGCGAGGGCGCGAAGATCCCCCCCGGGATGCCGGGCAGGTAGGACGCGACCATCGAGATCATCTTGGTGAGCGGGTAGAACAGCGAGAGCTGGCTGTGGCCGTCGAGCAGGCCGCGCGCCTCGACGTAGCCGCTGCCGAAGGTGGTGCCGCCGGACAGCAGGCCCACCACCGCGATCACCAGCCCGCACAGCGCCGCGAACATCACGGGCCGGCCACGGTACATCGCCAGCAGGCGGGCCGGCAGCCAGCGCCCGGTGTTCAGCAGCAGCCAGACGAACAGGCCGCCGGCGATGCCGGTGAGCACGGCGGTGGCCAGCACGGCGAGCGCGACCAGGCGCGGGAACTGCATGCCGGCCTCGATGGTGCCGAAATAGGTGTAGTTGCCGTTCATGCCGAGCGCGATCACGCCGGCGATGATGATGGCCGTGATCAGCACGCCGCTGGCGCGCGCGGAGAAGCTGCGCGTGAGCTCCTCGATGGCGAACACGATGCCGGCCAGCGGCGTGTTGAAGGCGGCCGACAGCCCGGCCGCGGCGCCGGCCAGCACCAGTTGGCGTTCGATCAGGGCGTTCGAGCGCGGGTAGAAGCGCCGCAGGTTGAACATCAGCGCGGCGCCGATCTGCACGGTCGGCCCCTCGCGGCCGATGGTGAAGCCGCCCAGGATGCCGAGCAGCGAGATCAGCACCTTGCCGAACAGGATGCGCAGCGTGAGCAGGCGCGAGCCGAAGGCGGCAGGGCTGGCCTGCAGGGTGGCGATCACCTGCGGGATGCCGCTGCCCTCGGCGCCGCGGAAGAAGCGGCGGGTGAGCCAGACCGAGGCGGCCGCCACCGCCGGCGTGAGGATCAGCGGCAGCCAGGCATGCTCGTGTTGCAGCGAGCGGAAGCTGTTGTAGCCCCAGTCGATCAGGCGCGCATAGAGCACGGCCACGATGCCGACCACGATCGCCCCGAGCCAGAACACCCCGTACAGGCGCCACAGTCGCAGCGAGCGGCGCGGCAAGGTCTGGAGGAAGGCGGTGGTTCGCGACATGGCGGCGGGCGGGGCAAAGGGGGAATTATACGGAGGTCGCCGGCAGGCGCAGCCGGGGGAATCCACAGGGTACCGGCTCGAAGGGGAGCCTGGCGCACTGTCGGCGAATCGAAAGCAGGCGGGTGGCAAGCAATTCCGCCGGGCCCGGGGCGGGCGGCGAGCGCCATGGACGGCGCTGGAGGTGGGGCGCGGCGAGGCCTGCCAGAAGGCGGCGCGCCCGCGCCCGATACGCTGCCTGCCGCCGTGGGCAGGCAGCGTGCCCGGCTTACATCAGTCGCGTATCGCGCGTCTCGCGCATCAGCAGCACGCCGATCACGCTGATCGCCGCGGCCACCGACACGTAGCCGCCGACCCACGACAGGCCGCCGCGCGCGGCCAGCAGTTGCGCGATGTACGGCGCGATCGAGGCACCGAGGATGCCGCCGAGGTTGTAGGCGACGCCGGCGCCCGTGTAGCGGACATTGGTCGGGAACAGCTCGGGCAGCAGCGCGCCCATCGGCGCGAAGGTCACGCCCATCAGGAACAGCTCGATGATCAGGTAGAGCGCTACCAGGGGCATCGAACCGCTGCCGAGCAGCGGGGCCATCGTGAAGCCCGACAGCAGGGCCAGCAGGCCGCCGACGATCAACACCGGCTTGCGGCCGTAGCGGTCGGCCGCCCAGGCCGAGATCGGCGTGGCGATCGCCATGAACACCACGGCGATGCAGAGCAGGCCGAGGAAGTCGGGGCGCGCGATATGCAGGGTGCCGACGCCGTAGGACAGCGAGAACACCGTCGAGATGTAGAACAGCGTGTAGCAGACCACCATCGACAGCGCGCCGAGCAGGGTCGGCGCCCAGTGCTGCGTGACGAGGGTGACCACCGGCACGCGCACGCGCTCGTTGCGCTCGATGGCGGCCTGGAAGGCCGGCGTCTCGGCGATCTTCAGGCGCACGTAGAGGCCGACCGCCACCAGCGCCGCGCTGACCAGGAAGGGCACGCGCCAGCCCCAGTTGCGGAACTGATCGTCGGACAGGCCGATCGCGAGCGCGAAGAACAGGCCGTTGGACATCAGGAAGCCGATCGAGGGGCCCAGTTGCGGGAACATGCCGAACCAGCCGCGCTTGCCGGCCGGCGCGTGCTCGGTGGCGAGCAGCGCCGCGCCGCCCCATTCGCCGCCCAGGCCGATGCCCTGGCCGAAGCGCAGCACGCAGAGCAGCACCGGGGCCAGCGCGCCGATCGAATCGTAGGCGGGCACGAAGCCGATCGCGGTGGTCGAGACGCCCATCACCAGCAGCGAGGCGACCAGGGTCGACTTGCGGCCGAAGCGGTCGCCGAAATGGCCGAACAGGAAGGAGCCGATCGGGCGCGCGATGAAGGCGATGCCGAAGGTGACGAAGGCCGACAGCGCCTGCGCGGTGGCCGAGCCGTGCGGGAAGAACACCGGGCCGATCACGAGCGCGGCGGCGGTGGCGTAGACGTAGAAATCGTAGAACTCGATCGCGGTGCCGATGAAGCTGGCGAACACGATGCGGCGATGGCTGACGGGGCTCGCGCCATTCGACGCGTCGCTGACGGCCGGTGAGGTAGAGGACATGTTGGTTCCGTGGTGCGGGTTCGAACGGCGCGAGGGGCGTGCCGGACGGAGGATCGATTCGGGTTGGGGTTCCTGCCGCGCCGGGGCATCCGGCGGCGCGGGCGCCGGCTCGTGGTGCCGGCGATGTCTAGGGCGGGTCGCGCGCGTCGCGCGAGCGCAGGCCTGTCTGGCTCGCGTGTCGTACCGGCCGGGTAGGCGGGCCGTGGCGAGGTGTCCTGAAGAAGGACGGGGCGGGTTGGCCGCGATTATAGCAAGCGGCCGGGCGGCGTTTCGGCCGCTTGCGCTGCGCCGTGCGTGGATCCGAAGCGGGCGCGCCGTGGCCGGGCAGCGCTTTGCCGCGGCGCTGGCCGCGCTTGGCAGACCGAAGCAATCCGCGCCGGCACGCGCGTGCGGTCGGCACGCGTTTCACTCGATGGTCTGCGCCTGCTGCTGCGCGCGGGTGCGGAGCTGGAACTGGCCGTTGTCGTTGAACAGCCAGCTTTCCATCATCTCCACCTGGCCGCGGCCGTTCAGCAGGCCGGCGGGCGGACGCGGCAGCGGAGCGGCTCGGCGCAGCGACTGCAGGGCGATGGCCTCGGCGTCGTCGTCGCCGTTGCTGCGGTAGACCGAGGACTGCGCGAGCCGCCCGTCTCGATCGACGGTGAAGGACACGACGACCAGCGAGCGCAGCATCGCCTGCGGCGTGCCGTGCAGCACGCGCGCGGCGTTGGCGTCCAGGATCCGCTGGGCGACCGCGTCGCGATACTGGGCCTGGGACGCGGCGCCGGCGCCCGGCCCCGGCGAGAGCACCAGGGCGCGCTGCGGCAGGGTGACGGTGCAGGCGGCCAGCAGCAGCGCGCCGGCGAGCGCGGCGATCCTGCCGCTGAGGCGGGCGATGCTGCCGGGCGAGGTGGGCGGGAGCAGGGTGGACATGGCGGATGGCTCGACGGGAGCAATCGGATCTTCTTGAGCATAGGCCTTGCCCGCCCGGAAAACATCGGGATAAACGATCCCGTGCCGATGGCGAGCGCCATCGGCAATCCAGCTAGGACGGCTCGTGAGCTGGTCTCTTGGCCAGTTTTTCCGCCATCGCCCTGGTGGCCGCCGTCGCGCAAGTGGCCCGCGCGGCCGGCAGCATCGAGCCGTCGCTCCATTCCTTGCGGGCGGACTTGTCGCATGAGGCGTCGCGGGCCTTCTTCCACTTCGCGATTTTCGACTCGAGGGCCGATTTCCGATCGGGATGCTCGCCGATGCGCTGATCGACGACTTGCTGCAGCTCACGTTCCGCGAGGATCTGGTCGCGCCAGGCGCAAAAATTCATGCTGGTCTGGTTCGAGTCGCAGTCCTGCAGGAGTGCCTGGACCTGGCTTGCCGGCAACCCGCTGCGTGCCGCGATCTCGTCGGCCGGCGACGGCTCGGCGAACGCATTCGTCGCGACGAACAGGGCGAGGAGAACAACAGTGCTTTTCATCGCGTTCCCTGTTGCGGTTGTGACTAGTCCAAGCGGCGTCAGCATGAAGCTCGGCATTTCACGCCTCCGGGGCAGAAATACGATTTTCGTTGCGAGGCAGGGGAACAGCGCCGCACAAAGCGTGGGCTGCCATGTGGGTAGGGGAACAGCAGGGATTTTCTCCCTCGCTCGACAAGGCCGAGCGGAAGTGCTTGGCGGAAGCGGTGAGATTCGAACTCACGGACGGTTGCCCGTCGCCGGTTTTCAAGACCGGTGCCTTAAACCACTCGGCCACGCTTCCACGGCCGGCATTGTAACCGAAATGCCGCTGCCGTCCCCAGCTTTGGGGCGGCATCGTGCGCATCCCGCGTGGTTGGCCTGCCGGCTCAGCCAGCCGCGTCGTCGGCGTCGCGCAGGAACAGCTCCTGCAGGTCGTTGAGGAAGCGCTGGCCCAGCGGCGTCGGCGCGATGCGTTCATAGTCGCGTGCGATCAGCCCGCGCCGTTCGGCCTCGACCAGCGCCGGTTCGATGGTCGACAGCGGCAGCCCCGTGCGCTCGGCATAGCTGGCCACCGGGAATCCCTCGGCCAGCCGCAGCGTGTTCAGCATGAACTCGAAGGGCAGGTCGCGCGGGCCGACCTCGCGCTCCTCCTGCACCGGCGTGCCGGCCATCGCCTGCTCCATGTAGCTGGCGGGATGCTTGTAGCGCGCCTGCCGCAGGATTCGGTTCGGGAACGAGAGCTTGGTATGCGCGCCCGCGCCGATGCCGAGATAGTCGCCGAAGCGCCAGTAGTTGAGGTTGTGCTTGCACTGCCGGTTCGGCCGAGCATAGGCCGACACCTCGTAACGCCCGTAGCCGGCCTGCGCGGTGCGCTCCTGGATCCATTCCTGCATGTCGGCCGAGGCGTCGTCGTCGGGCACGGCCGGCGGGAACTTCGCGAACAGCGTGTTCGGCTCGAGCGTGAGGTGGTAGAGCGACAGATGCGGCGGCGCATACGACAGCGCGGTCTCGATGTCGGCCTGGCATTGCGCGAGGGTCTGCTTCGGCAGCGCGAACATCAGGTCGAGATTGAAGTTGTCGAAGGTGCTGGCGGCGATCTCCACCGCCGCGCGCGCCTGCGCGGTGTCGTGGATGCGGCCCAGCGCCTTCAGGTGCGCCTCGTTGAAGCTCTGGATGCCGATCGACAGGCGGTTCACGCCGCTGGCGCGGAACTGCGCGAACTTGGCCGCCTCGAAGGTGCCGGGATTCGCCTCGAGCGTGATCTCGGCGTCGGCATCGAGCGGCAGCAGGGCGCGCACGTCGGACAACAGGTGGTCGAGCCCGGCCGCCGAAAGCAGGCTGGGCGTGCCGCCGCCGATGAAGATGGTATGCACCTGGCGGCCCCAGACGAAGGGCAGCGCCTGCTCGAGATCGGCGCGCAGCGCGTCGAGATAGGCCTCCTCGGGGAAGCGCTCGCCCTTCCATTCGTGCGAGTTGAAATCGCAATAGGGGCACTTGCGCACGCACCACGGGAAATGCACGTAGAGCGCCAGCGGCGGCAACGCGCTCAGGCGCACCTTGCCCGGCGAGGCGAAGGTGGCGACGATGCGCTGGCCGGTTTCGGCGGCCTGGCTCACGCTGATTCTCCAAGGCGGGCCAGCAGCGCGCGCAGGGCGATCGCGCGATGGCTGATGCCGTTCTTGACGGCCGGCTCGAGCTCGGCGACGGTGGCGCCCAGCGCCGGCAGCAGGAAATGCGGGTCGTAGCCGAAGCCGTGCTCGCCGCGCGGCGTGTCGACCACCTCGCCATGCCAGCGCCCTTGCGCGAACAGCGGCTCGGGATCGTCGGGATGCCGAACCAGTGCCAGCACGCAGTAGTAGTAGGCGCGACGATCGTCGGTCTCGCGCAGTTGCGCCACCAGGTGCGCGTTGTTCGCCGCGTCGCTCTTCTCCAGGCCGGCGAGCTGCGCGTAGCGCGCCGAATGCACGCCGGGCGCGCCGCGCAGCGCGCGCACGCAGAGCCCCGAATCGTCGGCGATGGCGGGCAGGCCGGTGGCGCGCGAGGCGTGGCGCGCCTTGGTCAGCGCGTTCTCGATGAAGGTCGGATAGGGCTCTTCCGCCTCGGACACGTCCAGCTTGCCCTGCGGAATGATCTCGATGCCGACCGTCTCGAACAAGGCCGAGAATTCGCGCAGCTTGCCGGCGTTGTTCGAGGCCAGCACGATGCGCGAGAGGCCGTGCGACGGATCCTTGGCGATGCTCATGTCAGTCGCCCAGCGCCGCTTTCTGCAGCGCGATCAGTTCGCCGATGCCCTTCTGCGCGAGATCGAGCAGCGCGTTCATCTCGTCGCGCGTGAACGGCACGCCCTCGGCCGTGCCCTGCACCTCGACCAGGCCGCCCTTGCCGGTCATCACCACGTTCATGTCGGTATCGCAGCGCGAATCCTCGGCGTAGTCGAGGTCGAGCACCGGCGTGCCCTGGTAGACGCCCACCGAGATCGCGGCCACCGAATCGGTGATCGGCGAGCTCGCCAGCTTGCCCGCGGCGATCAGCTTGGCGACGGCGTCCTGCACCGCCACGAAGGCGCCGGTGATGCTGGCCGTGCGCGTGCCGCCGTCGGCCTGGATCACGTCGCAGTCGATATGGATGGTGCGCGCGCCGAGCTGCTCCAGGTCGACCACCGCGCGCAGCGCGCGGCCGATCAGGCGCTGGATCTCCTGGGTGCGGCCGGTCTGCTTGCCGCGCGCGGCCTCGCGGTCGCTGCGGGTGTGGGTGGCGCGCGGCAGCATGCCGTATTCGGCCGTCAGCCAGCCCTGGCCGCGATCGCGCAGGAACTCGGGCACGCGCTCGACCACGCTCGCCGTGCAGATCACCTTGGTGTCGCCGAACTCGACCAGCACCGAGCCTTCGGCGTGCTTGGTGTAATGGCGCGTCAGGCGCACCTCACGCAGTTGATCCGCGGGGCGGCCGCTCGGGCGGGAGGAGGAATTCGTCATGGGGAAGTGGGGCATTCGGAGGGAAACCGCGATTTTACCGCGCATGCCGGCCGCGCACCGGCCGTCGCTCGGCGAGCCGCTGGCCAAGGCCTGGTTTCCGCCGCGATGCGCGCTTCCATGAACGGCCGGGCAGCGCCGGAATCGATCGTCGCAAAGCGCCCCTCGCCGGGCACGCGCGAGCCGATTGCCCAGCCGGGCGAGGGTATCGCCAAAAATGGGATAATGCCGGTTTCGCGCCCCGTGCCTCGTGAGCACCGGGTGCTCCTGGATTTCCGGGCCATACCGGCCCCCTCACCGGCGAGACCAACCATGATCTACAGCATGACGGGCTATGCGAGCGCGACGCGCGAACTCGTGGCCAACTCGGGCAACGGCGCCACCAGCGTGTCGGTCGAACTGCGCACGGTGAATTCGCGTTTTCTCGACCTGAATTTCCGCATGCCTGACGACGTGCGCGTGTGCGAACCGGCCCTGCGCGAGATGCTGATGAACAAGCTCTCGCGCGGCAAGGTCGATGTGCGCATCAACCTGCAGCGCAGCGAGCAGATGAGCCAGGCCGGCGCGCTCAATCGCGCGGCGCTCGACCAGCTCGCCGAGCTCGAGCGCGCGGTGCTGGAGTCGTTCCCGGATTCGGAGCGCCTGCGCACCGGCGAGATCCTGCGCTGGCCCGGCGTGCTTGCCGAGAGCGGCGTGTCGGCCGAGGCGCTGCGCGAGGCGGTGCTGGCCTGCGGCAAGGAAGCGATCGGCGAGCTGGTGGTGGTGCGCCAGCGCGAGGGCGCGCAACTGGCCACCATGCTGCTCGGCAACGTCACCGAGATGGAGGCGATCGTCGCGCGCATCACGCCGCTGGTGCCGGAGCTGATCGCCAGGCATCAGCAGAAGATCGTCGAGCGCCTGCAGGAAGCGCTCGGCCTGGCCGCGTCCGAAGGCGGACAGACGGTGGTCACGCGCGAGGAAGCGGCCGAACGGATCCGCCAGGAAGTGACCATGTACGGGATCCGCATCGACATCGCCGAGGAGCTGTCGCGCCTCACCGCGCACCTGAACGAAACGCGCCATGTGATCGAGAAGGGCGGCCGCGTCGGCAAGCGCCTCGACTTCATGATGCAGGAACTGAATCGCGAAGCGAACACGCTCGGCTCGAAGGCGGCGGCCAAGGAACTGGCCGACGCCTCGATGGCGCTGAAGCTGCTGATCGAGCAGATGCGCGAGCAAGTGCAAAACCTGGAGTAAGCAAGATGATCGAATCGAACCGAGACGCGCATGCGCTGCATGCCGGCGCGTATCCCGGCAACCTGTTCATGGTGGTGGCGCCGTCGGGCGCGGGCAAGTCGACCCTGGTGAACGCGCTGCTCGCCAAGGACAGCGAGATCTGCCTGTCGATCTCGTACACCACGCGCAAGCCGCGTCCGGGCGAGCAGGACGGCGAGCACTACCACTTCACCAGCGTCGAAGATTTCCGCGCGCGCCACGCGCATCACGAATTCCTCGAAAGCGCCGAGGTGCACGGCAACTACTACGGCACCTCGCGCGTGTGGATCGAGGAGCAGATGCAAAGCGGGCGCGACGTGCTGCTCGAGATCGACTGGCAGGGCGCGCAGCAGGTCAAGAAGCAGTTCCGCAACGCGGTCGGCATCTTCATCCTGCCGCCCTCGCTGGCGGCGCTCGAGGAGCGCCTGAAGAAGCGCGGCCAGGACGAGCCGAACGTGATCACGCGGCGCCTGCTGGCCGCCGGCAGCGAGATCGCGCACGCCTCGGAAGCCGAATATGTGGTGATCAACGAGCACTTCGACACGGCGCTGTCCGAGCTGCAACGCATCGTGGCGGCCACGCGCCTGCGCGTGGCCTCGCAATACGCGCGGCACACCGAGCTTTTCATCGAGCTCGGCATCCATCTCCCGCACGCCGACTGAAGGCGGCGCACGAGGGACATAAGGTAGAATACGCAACATATTCAGAAGGAACACCCAACATGGCTCGCATTACCGTCGAAGACTGCCTGAAGCAAATCCCGAATCGCTTCGAACTGGCGCTCGCCGCCACCTACCGCGCGCGGCAGCTCGCGCAAGGCCATACGCCGAAGATCGAAAGCCGCGACAAGCCCACCGTGGTTGCGCTGCGCGAGATCGCGGCGGGCCAGGTCGGCATCGAGATGCTGAAGAAAGTGCCTGTTTAAGGCACACTCGATCCTTCAGCCATGTAGTCCGCTCGACCGACGTGCCAACCCAAGGAGGCGAACATGAGCAACACACCATCGTCCGCCTCCGCGGAAGCCGGCCCGGCCGAAGGGGCGGACGCCACCGAAGCGACGGCGAACTCGCCGGCGCGGCAGTACATCGATGCGGTCCTCGAACAATCGTTTCGCCATCTGTTCGGGCCGACCGCCACCCCGGAGCAACCTCGCAAGCACGGCGTCGTTTCGATCGCGAAGCTGACGGCCGCGCTTGCCGAGTACCTCCCTCCGGAGGAAATCAAGGAGGTGAAGGCGGCGTTCCACTTCAGTGACGAAGCCCACCTCGGTCAATATCGCCAAAGCGGCGAACCCTATATCACCCATCCCGTCGCCGTCGCGGAAATCTGCGCCGGCTGGAAGCTCGACGCCCAGGCCGTGATGGCCGCGCTGCTGCACGACGTGATGGAAGACCAGGGCGTGATGAAGAGCGAGCTGGCCGAGCGCTTCGGCCCGAAGGTCGCCGAGCTGGTCGACGGGCTCTCCAAGCTCGACAAGATGGAGTTCCGCAGCCGCGAGGAAGCGCAGGCGGAGAATTTCCGCAAGATGCTGCTGGCGATGGCGCGCGACGTGCGCGTGATCCTCGTGAAGCTGGCCGACCGGCTCCACAACATGCGCACGCTCGGCGCGGTGCCGATGGAAAAGCGCCGCCGCGTGGCGCGCGAGACGCTCGACATCTATGCGCCGATCGCGCACCGCCTTGGTCTGAACAATACCTATCGCGAGCTGCAGGACATGAGCTTCGCGAACTTCAATCCGCATCGCTACGCGACGCTCGAGAAGGCCGTGAAGGCCGCGCGCGGCAATCGCCGCGAGGTGATCGGCAAGATCCTCGAGTCGGCGCAGCGCGCGGTGGGCGAGGCGAAGCTCGAAGCGGAGATCATGGGTCGCGAGAAGACGATCTACAGCATCTACCGCAAGATGCGCGACAAGCAGTTGTCGTTCTCGCAGGTGCTCGACGTCTATGGCTTTCGCGTGGTGGTCGAGCATGCGCTCGAGTGCTACACCTGCATCGGCGCGCTGCATGCGCTCTACAAGCCGGTGCCGGGCAAGTTCAAGGACTACATCGCGATCCCGAAGATGAACGGCTACCAGTCGCTGCATACGACGGTGGTCGGTCCGTTCGGCGCGCCGATCGAGTTCCAGGTCCGCACCCGCAAGATGCACGAGATCGCCGAGGCCGGCGTGGCCGCGCACTGGCTCTACAAGAACGGCGGCGCCGATCTCAACGACGTGCAGATGCGCGCGCACCAGTGGCTCAAGTCGCTGCTCGACATCCAGAGCGAGGCGGGCGATTCGAGCGAGTTCCTCGAGCACGTCAAGATCGACCTGTTCCCGGATGCGGTCTACGTGTTCACGCCGAAGTCGAAGATCATGGCGCTGCCGCGCGGTGCCACCGCGCTCGACTTCGCCTATTCGGTGCACAGCGACCTCGGCAACCAGTGCGTGGCCGTGAAGATCAACAACGAGCTGCTGCCGCTGCGCACCGAGCTCAAGAGCGGCGATATTGTCGAGGTGATCACGGCGCCGTATTCGAAGCCGAACCCGGTCTGGCTCGGCTTCGTGCGCACCGGCAAGGCGCGCTCGGCGATCCGCCATTACCTGAAGACGATGCGCCTGAACGAATCGGTGCAGCTCGGCGAGCGCCTGGTCGACCAGAGCCTGAAGGGTTATGGCCTGTCGCTGGCCGAGATCGAGCCGGACGTCTGGGACAAGCTGGTGCAGTGGACCGGCAACAAGAGCCGCCAGGAGATCTTCGCGGACATCGGCCTGGGCCGTCGCGTGCCCCAGGTGATGGCCAAGCGCATCGAGGTGCTGATGAGCGGGCGCGATGCCGACGACGAACTCGCGCGCGGCGATCGCCCGGTCCATCACGCGCCGCCGGTGGCGATCACCGGCACTGAGGGCATGTCGGTGCAGTTGTCGGCCTGCTGCCGGCCGATTCCCGGCGACAGCATCATGGGTTATATCGGCATCGGCCTGGGCATGGCGATCCATACGACCGATTGCCGGGTCGCGCAGCGCATCCATCGCCGCGATCCGGGCCGCTGGATCGACGTCGCCTGGGCGCCCCAGCCGGGCCGCCTGTTCGACGTGACGGTCAAGGTGCTGGTCAAGAACACCAAGGGCATCTTCGCGCGCGTCGCGGCCGACATCACCTCGGCCGACGCGAACATCGTCCATATCGCGATGGACGAGGATCTGTCGCACGAATCGACAGTCCTGCGCTTCGTGATCCAGGTCAGCGACCGCGTCCATCTCGCCAACGTGATGCGGCGCGTGCGGACCAATCCCGACGTGATGCGGATCATGCGCGAGCGTTCGAGCGACGACACGGCGCATACGCGCCATGACGGCGGCATGCGGATCGATCGCGAACGGCAGGATTACTGAGGCAGGCGCGCCGCGCGTGGCGCGCGATCGCGAGGCAAGGGCGGCACCACGTATCGACGTCGTGCCGCTTTTTATTGTTCGGTGCCGAAGGTGGGGATACGGAAAGGCGGCCCGGAAAACAAAAGGGCCTTCCCGGAGGAAGGCCCTTCAAAGATGGCGCGGCTGGCAGGATTCGAACCCACGACCCCTTGGTTCGTAGCCAAGTACTCTATCCAACTGAGCTACAGCCGCACGCAAAACGGTACTGCTTGTTAATACCGGGCAACCCCATGGGATTGCTCGTTTGAAAAGGTGGCGCGGCTGGCAGGATTCGAACCCACGACCCCTTGGTTCGTAGCCAAGTACTCTATCCAACTGAGCTACAGCCGCACGCAGGAGTGAGAATATAGCAAGGATTTTGGGGAAAGGGAAGGGATTCGTCACAATTTCTTCGCGAGCGGGTTTTATGTCCCTTTCGTGTACCCTTGGAGATTCCCTTACGCAGGCCCGGAGCCGAGTCGGAAACAGCATGAACAAGGCGTTTGTTAAGGAGTCGGACGGCGATGACGACGATCTCGACCATGCGCAGCCGGCCGTTCCCGCCGGCGCGAAGAACTACATCACGCCGGCCGGCCACAAGCGGTTGCGCGACGAGCTGCTGCACCTGATCGACGAGGAGCGTCCCGAGGTCGTCAAGCTGGTGTCCTGGGCCGCGTCGAACGGTGACCGTTCCGAGAATGGCGACTACATCTACGGCAAGCGGCGGCTGCGCGAGATCGACCGCCGCATCCGCTTCCTGACCAAGCGGCTGGATCTCGCCGAAGTGGTCGACGCGAGCCGGCAGGAGAGCGCCGACCAGGTGTTCTTCGGCGCGACCGTCGACTACGCCACCGAGGACGGCGAGGATCACACCATCACGATCGTCGGCGTCGACGAGGTCGACCTCGATCACGGCCACGTCAGCTGGGTCTCGCCGATCGCGCGGGCGCTGCTGAAGGCGCGTATCGGCGACACCGTCACGCTGATGACGCCGGCCGGCCCGCAGCCGATCGACGTGCTCGACGTGCGTTACCCGGCACCGGCTGCCTGAACCGCGTTCGGCTTGGCATCGAGCCTCCTCGTGCATGCAAAAAACAAAAGCGCCCCGCGGGGCGCTTTTGTGATTGCGGAGCCGCTGCGTATCAGAAGCGGTGGCGCAGGCCGGCCGTGACGGCGATCTGCTTGTTGCTCGACGAAGCGCCGCCCAGGCCGTTGACGTAGGCGCCCAGCGCCAGGCCATCGGTGCTGACGTGCTGGTATTCGCCCTGCAGGTAGACGTCGGTGCGCTTGGACAGCGCGTACGAGGTCTGCAGGTTGAACTGGTTCCAGCCCGGATGACGGCCGTCGAGGAAGCCGGCCGTGTAGGTCCACGAACCCGCCACCGACAGCGCCGGCGTCAGCGAGTAACGCGCATTCACTTCGTAGTTGTTGAAGCGGGCGAAGGTGCCGTCCAGCGTGATGCCGGCCGAGGTGCCCGAAGCGCCGCCGCCGATGCCGAGCGCGCGATTCACGCGCGTCTGCGTGAACACGAAGCCTGCCGTGGCCGGACCGAAGGTGTAGGTCAGGCCGCCGCCGAACACGCGCTGACGCTTGCCGACGAAGGTGTTGTCGCCAGCGACGGCGCCGCCCGCGTTGGACACCGCCGGCGCGGTCAGGCCGTTGATGTCGTTGTTCAGCTGCATGTAGCCGGCTGCCAGGTTGAAGCCCAGGTAGCTGTACGACACGCCGCCGCTGAACACGCGATTGTTCGAGAACTGGTCGCTGTTCGAGAACCCGTACAAGCCGCCGAACTTCAGGCCGTTCCAGTTGACGCTGGTGTACTTGACCGAGTTGTTGACGCGGAACGAGTTGTTCAGGTTGTCGTTGTCGAACGGGTGGGCGAACTGCGTGCCGCCGTATTGCGTGCCGGTCAGCGACAGCGGCCCGATGAAGTCCACCACGCTGTCGTACTGGCGGCCGAAGGTGACCGAGCCGTACTGGGTGTGGCCCAGGCCGACGAAGGCCTGGCGGCCGAACTCGCGGCCGTTCTGCTTGAGCGTGCCGTTATTGATGCCGAAGCCGTTTTCCAACACGAAGATCGCCTTCAGGCCGCCGCCGAGATCCTCGTTGCCGCGCAGGCCCCACCGGCTGCCGTTGACCGAGCCGCTGGTTTCCGACCAGGAGCTGTGGCCGCCCTGGTTGTTGGTATAGGTGATGCCGGCGTCGATCAGGCCGTACAGGGTCACGCTGCTTTGCGCATGGGCGGCGGTCGCGAAGACGCCGGTGAGCGCCGCTGCGATCAGAGTCTTTTTCATTGATTCGTCTCCATCAGATAGAGGAGCAGGCTCCCCCTGATTCATCGAGATAGTGACCATCACCGGAGGCGGCGGCGTGGCATGTCGAGGGTGGCGCCACAGGGCGCCGCAAATCTCCAAACCCGAGCGCAGTGTCGAGCGAGCGGCCGGCTCGCGTCGATTGCACTTTAAGCAATAATGAATTTAAGTTTGAGAAATGGTCGGGGATCGTCCGCAAACCGTTGTCAGGCAAGGCTCAGCGGCCGTTGCGGGAAAACGGTGAGGAACGCGAAGCGATTTTTACGTTGCGCGATGGAGACAGAATGAGGGAGGGAAGTGAAGGCAATCATCGGCGCTGATGATTGTTGAGGCTTCGACAATAGAGGTTTGTGAAGACCACCGATAATGGCGCGCGATGCACTCGCTATACTGAGGTCTCTGCTTTCCGAAGCAGACTTTTTCGTTGACGGAAAAGATCTCCAAACCTTTGTCAGCGCGACTTTCCGGTCGCGCTTTTTTTTCGTCCGGATCCTGGCGAGGCGAGGCGTGGCTCAGTGGCGGCGCCGCTTCGGCGAACTCGTGTCGCGGGTGTCGCCCTGCGGCATCGACAGCGGCTGGGCCCAATCTTCCATCACGTAGTGACGCGCATCGAGCGGCGAGGCGAGCAGGTTCTGCCAATGGTCGCCGTGCCAGGTCGTATCGAATTCGACGCCGAATGCCTGAGCCGAGGTCGCTGCCGGAGTGATTGTTTTATGGCGTCGCAGCATGCCGAGTCGATGTACCAGTCGTTTCATTTGGTCGAGCAACATATTCACCCCCTGTACTTCCATGGCATCCTCAGCTTCGCAAAACAGAATGAATGCAACAACCCGGAAAAATACCAAGCCATGGATTTTTTACTGCTTCGGTATTTTTTGCTTTTTTGTTAATGGGCCTGTGTTTTCCTAGTAATAATGACAGGTTTTCATCGGCTAATTGGTGCATTTTGCCGGGGGTGTATCGTTTCCATCCGGATCGACGTCAAGCCGAATAAGAAGATGTGAAGAATTTTCTTGACGAGCCTGGATCGTCCCATTTATAAAAGCACCACGAAGTCTGCGGTGCTTACTGCTCATTGTCCACAAGGTTTGGCGGGGCCGGGGCTTTCGGTGACGGCACTCACGGGTTGCTCGTTTTATTTAAAATCGTTTGGGGAATCAGGAATATGGATACCGGTATCGTGAAATGGTTTAACGATGCTAAGGGCTTTGGCTTTATCACGTCCGACAACGGTGGCGAGGATCTGTTCGCGCACTTCTCGGAAATCAAGATGGACGGCTTCAAGACGCTGAAGGAAAACCAACGCGTTTCGTTCGACGTCAAGACCGGCCCGAAGGGCAAGCAGGCTGCCAATATCCAGGCTGTCTGATTCGGGTTATCCCCTGACGGGTTAACCCGGTATTTCCCGGCAGTTGATTCTCAGGTCGATCCGATATCGAGCCCCCGCCTTTGGCGGGGGCTTTGTTTTGGGCGGGTAGAATCGACACCGTGCGCGTGCTCGCGCTTCTTCCACCCGGTATCGTTTTCCGCAGACATGCTCGATTCGTCCTCGTCATACCCCGCCATCGACGGCCCGCTCGCCTTCGTCGATCTCGAAACGACCGGCGGTTCCGCCGCCGATCACCGGATCACCGAGATCGGCGTGGTCGAGGTCGGGCCGCAAGGGGTGTCCACCTGGACCTCGCTGATCGATCCCCAGCAGCCGATCCCCGCCTTCATCCAGCAGCTCACCGGCATCAGCGACGAGATGGTGCGTGGCGCGCCCACTTTCGCCTCGATCGCGGCCGAGCTGTTCGCGCGGCTCGAGGGCAGGCTCTTCATTGCCCACAACGCCAGCTTCGATCGCGGTTTCCTGCGCGCGGAGTTCGAGCGGGCCGGATTCGCCTTCAATCCCGACATGCTTTGCACCGTGCGCCTGTCGCGCGCGCTGTTTCCGCGCGAGTCGCGCCACGGGCTCGACGCGCTGATCGAACGGCATGCGCTGGTGCCGAATGCGCGCCATCGCGCACTGGCCGATGCCGACCTGGTCTGGCAGTTCTGGCAGCGCCTGCCGTCGTTGGTGCCGCCCGAGCGGCTCGGCGAACAGATCGCGCTGACCACGCGGCGCTTCCGCCTGACGGGCGACCTGACCGAGGACGATCTCGAGCGGGCGCCGGCCGGCTTCGGTGCCTACGCGCTGTTCGGCGAGGGGGATGCGCCCTTGTTCGTCGGGCGCAGCGTGCGCGTGCGCAACCGCCTGCGCGCGTTACTGGGCGGCGAGCGGCGCTCGGCCAAGGAGCGGCGGCTTGCCGAGCAGGTGCGGCGCGTCGAATGGCGTGAAACGGGAGGAGAGCTGGGCGCGATGCTGGCGGAGACGGCCTGGATCGCCGAACTGTCGCCGGCCTTCAATCGCAAGGCGGGCGGCAAGGCCGCCGACGCCCGTCGCGGCTTGAGCTCGGCGGGCACGCCCTGGCCGTTCGACGGGCCGGTCGCGATCGTCGAGGGTGGCGAGCGCGCCGTCTATCATGTGATCGACCGCTGGCGTTACCTCGGTACGACCCCGGATCTGTCGAAGGCCGCGGCGCTGGCGGCGGCGTCTTCCGCCGGCGACGATCCCTTCAACACCAGCCTGTGCCGGATCCTGCAGACGCACCTGGCGCGCGGCCTGGCGACGGTGCCCCTGGCGCCGAGCGCGGCGGCCGTCGCATCGGTCGACGATTAGGCCGGCATCGCCCCGGGGCCGCTTCGGCCGGGCGGCCGCGTCCTTCAGCCGACGGCGCTCGCGCCGCCACCCGAGCAGACATGCGAGAGCGCCGTGTCGAGCGCCGGCGACTGCCGCGAGTCATAGCGCGTCAAGGTTTTCCAGTTGGCGATGCTGCGCGCCACGCGCGCCTGGCAATCGGGCGCCTCGCGCAGCGGCGCGACGCGCGCGAGCGCGGCGATCATCGACTGGGTGAGCTTGTCGAACTGCGGGCGCGTGGTGGTGGCGAGATCGGGCGGCGTGCCCGCGGGCGCCTGACTGGCGCGCCAGCTCGCGAACAGCGCGTTCTGCATGATCTTGCTCGCCTCGATCTGGTCGGCGAAGAAGGCATGCGCGTAATCGCGGTCGATGCCGGCGCCGACTGCGCGCCGCTCGACGTCGGCGAGCAGCTGGGCCTCGCGCGGCTTGTCCTCGATCGGCTTGTGGTTGGCCCACTTCCACTGCGCCACCGGTTCGGCCAGCGCGATGCGCTGCGAGGCGAGGGCGACCAGGTTGGTCAGCGGGGTGTCGTCGCCGTCGGCGGCGGCCGACAGCGGCAGGCAGGCGAGCAGGGCGGCAAGCGAGGCCGAGGCGAGGGCCGTACGGAACGAGGAAGTCATGGAATCGACGAGCGCCGGCGTGGGCCGGGCGAAGCGGAAAAATACGAGGATAAACGAAGACGTCGCGCGCGAGCGGCGCGAGGCGAAGATCAGCGCGCCAGGGCGAGCGCGCCCTCACGGCCGTTGTGGCCGGGGCGGCGCGAGGCGTGCCGAAGGGGGAGGCGGTGCAGGCGCAAGGAAGCGGTCGCGAGGCGACGCGTCACGATGCTGAACGGACCCTTACTTCGGGGAGCCGAGCTTGTGCTGCTCGTCGAAGAACGCGCGCACATGATCGGGCAACTCGGCGAGAAACTCGACGGCCACCGGCTCCGGGTCCGGGCTCATCACTTTCTCGGGAGGTGGCATGCGAAGTGGTTTCTCATCCATGATCAATCTCCTTGCGGTGACTCGATTATCGATCGCTTATCTCGATTTTTTCCAGCGGGGAATCGTTTCAATTTGTCGATGTTGCTTAAACCGCACACACGCCGTGATTTTGTCGGACCAGGCCCGGGCCTGCAGGGACGAATTCGATGCGCGCGCATCGAATTCGTCTGGTCACGCCGGGCGGATCTCCGGGTAAACGCGCTGCCGCAAGGCGCTGCGGCCCGAGGCCGGATCGGGCGAACGCGACGCGCGTGAGGCCGGGCGCAAGCGACGTGCCCTCGGCTCGCGGAGGTGGGCGAGGCAATCGGGAGTCAGCGGAGGCGGAATCGGGAAGGATGGCCGGGCCTTGCGCGGCCGGCGGTGGAAGCGCCGGCCCGGCGCGCCGATCGATCGGGCGCCGGGCGGCGAGGCAGGCAGTTTATGCGCGCCTGAACAGCCGGATGATGAACAGCAGGATGACGGCGCCGATCACCGCGACGATGATCGAGGCGAAGAAGCCGCTGCCGACGCTGATGCCGAGCACGCCGGCCAGCCAGCCGCCGATCACGGCGCCGACGATGCCGACGATGATGTCGACGATCAGCCCGAAGCCGCCGCCCTTCACGAGCAGGCCGGCGAGCCAGCCGGCGATCGCGCCGATGATGAGCCACATAATCAAGCCATGAGCCATGGTGGTTCTCTCCTGTTGGATTGTTTGCTGCGAAACGAACCGGCCGCGGGCATCGAGATGCGGGTGACAGCCGTGGGCTGTCGGCTCCGGCCCGTTGCCCACGCAATGTACTGCAATAGACGGGTCAGGAGCGTTAAGTAATGTTAGACAGCGCGCGAGGGAGTTACCAAAGGTTTTTTCGGCCGGAACGGCTGGTCCGGACGATATTTCTCGATCTTTCGGCAGCCTTTCCGGACGGCCGCGAGGCAGGGGGGGGCGGGAGAAGAACGGCGGAAGCCGGAAAGCAAAAAGCCCGATCACGAGGATCGGGCTTTTTGCTTGATTCTGATGGTGCCGGAGATAGGAGTCGAACCTACGACCTTCGCATTACGAATGCGCTGCTCTACCAACTGAGCTACACCGGCGACAAAGAAGTGAAATTATAGGGTGATTTCTGCGAGGCTGACAAGAGGTCTGGCGAGAAAATTTTCAAAATCCACCTTGGCGTCGACTAAGTGCTTGATCCTGCAGCACTCGCGTCTCCTTGCCTGCCAAACCACCGGCGCCACCTCGGCCGCTGATCACCCCGGGCCCGCGATGTCCGTCGCCGGTCATCTGGCCCTGCGTCTCACGACGCGGCGAATTCTACGTTGGAGCGCTTCGGGAGGAAAGCCCTGGCGGGCCTCCCGGGATGATTTTTTGCGGCACCGCCGCAAGCCTTCCGGCGGTGCCGAAGCGCTTACTTCGCGGCCGCTTCCTGGTGGTAGCGGGTCACGCGCTCGACCTCGTTGCGCGAGCCGAGGATCACCGGCACGCGCTGGTGCAGGCCGGTCGGCTGGACCTCGAGGATGCGCTCGCTGCCGGTGGTCGCGGCGCCGCCCGCCTGCTCGACGATGAAGGACATCGGGTTCGCCTCGTACATCAGGCGCAGCTTGCCCGGGCGGTCCGGCGTGCGGGCGTCGGCCGGGTACATGAAGATGCCGCCGCGGTTCAGGATGCGGTGCACGTCGGCCACCATCGAGGCGATCCAGCGCATGTTGAAGTTCTCGCCGCGCGGGCCTTCGCTGCCGGCGTTCAGCTCGTCCACGTAGCGCTTGACCGGCTCGTACCAGTGGCGCGCGTTCGAGGCGTTGATCGCGTATTCGCGCGTATCGGCCGGGATCTGCATGTTGCTCTGCGTCAACACCCAGGAGCCGAGTTCGCGGTCGAGCGTGAAGCAGTTCACGCCGTTGCCGGTGGTCAGCACCAGCACCGTCTGCGGGCCATACACTGCGTAGCCGGCCGCGACCTGCTTGGTGCCGGGCTGCAGGAAGGACTGCTCGGTGGCCTGCTGGCCGTCCGGGCAGCGCAGCACCGAGAAGATCGTGCCGATCGAGACGTTGACGTCGATGTTCGAGGAGCCGTCGAGCGGATCGAACACCAGCAGGTATTCGCCGCGCGGGTAGTTCTCGGGGATCGGGAAGAAGGTCTCCATTTCCTCGGAGGCCATCGCGGCGAGGTTGCCGCCCCATTCGTTGGCGTCGAGCAGGATTTCGTTGGAGAGGATGTCGAGCTTCTTCTGCACCTCGCCCTGCACGTTCTCGCTGCCGGCCGTGCCGAGCGCCTCGCCGAGCGCGCCCTTCGAGACGTGGTAGCTGATCGCCTTGCAGGCGCGCGCGACCACTTCGATCAACAGGCGCAGGTCGGCGGGGAGGTTGTGATTCTCACGCTGCTGCTCGATCAGGTATTTCGACAGCGTGGTACGTCGGGAAATGGACATTGCTGAGCTCCGAGAGGCGGGAAAACCGTTGTTTGCCGCAATTTTACCCGCCTCGCCCGGTGCCGCCCCCGGCTTTTTGTGGCGCAGCAGCAATCGCGGCGATCAGGCTGCTGTCATGTCGATGTCACGGCAGCGCGATCTCGGACAGCGCGGCGGCGGCGCTCGAGTGCATGGCGCGCACGAAATCGACCAGGCGGGGGCGCTGCGAGGAACCCGTCAGCCTTGCCGCGTAAAGCTCGCCCGACAGTCTCGCGCTGGCGGCGTGCAGCACCGGGCAGGCGCTCGCGCGATGCCTGTCGAGCTGAGTCGCCGCGACATTGCCGAGCGGCGGAAGCGGATCACGCAACAGCGGGAACCATGCCTGCCGCGCAAGCCGATAAAAAACGGCCGGACCGCGTGAGCGGCCCGGCCGTTCTGCATGGCGGGCGAAGAGAGGAAGGCCGGATCAGGCGAGCGCCTTCTCGACGATCTCGCGCACGTCGCGCGACTTGACGCCTGCCGCCACGCGCTCGAGCGCTTCGCGCATGCGCTCGCGCAGCGCCGGCGTGAAGCGGCGCCAGTTCTCCAGCGAACGCGCCAGGCGCGCGGCCACCTGCGGGTTCAGCGCATCGAGCGCGAGCACCTGGTCGGCCCAGAACGCATAACCCGAGCCGTCGGCGGCGTGGAATTGCGCCGGGTTGGCCGCGCAGAAACCGAAGATCAGCGAGCGCGCGCGGTTCGGGTTCTTCAGGTTGAAGGCCGGATGCGCGAGCAGCTCGCGTACCGTGTCCAGCGTCGGATGCTCGGCCGTGCCGCGACGCGTGGCCTGCATCGAGAACCACTTGTCGATCACCAGCGCTTCCTTCTCGAAGCGTTGATAAAAATCGGCCAGCGCCTGCCGGGCCGGCGCCTCGGCGGCGGCCGAGCCGGCCGAGGCCGACAGCAGCGCGCCGAGCGCGGCGGCGCGGTCGGTCATGTTGTTGGCGCCCTCGTACTGCGCGGTGGCCAGGCGCACCGCCTCGGCGGGCTCCGCCAGCTCGGCCAGGTAGACCAGCGCGAGATTCTTCAGCGCGCGATGGCCGGCGTCCTCGGGCGTCGGCGCGTACTCGCCCGGCGTGCGATGGCGCTCGTGGATCGCCAGCCATTCGGCGCGCAGCGCCTGGGCCAGGCGGCCGCGCACGAACTGGCGCGCGCGGTGCACGGCGGCCGGGTTCGCCTCGCGCATCTGGTCGGCCAGGTAGGCCTCGGAGGGCAGGGTCAGCGCCAGTTCGCGGAAGGCCGGCGAGAGCGTGTCGTCGCTCAGCACGCGGCGGAAGGCTTCGACGAAGGCGTCGCCGAGCGCGAGTTCGGCGCCCGCGGCGGCTTGCTCGGCGAGCGTGAGCAGGGCCCGCGTGGCCAGGCGCTGGCCGGCTTCCCAGCGGTTGAACGGATCGCTGTCGTGGGCCAGCAGGAAGGCGAGCTCCTCCTCGCGATAGTCGTACTCGACGATCACCGGCGCCGAGAAGTTGCGCAGCAGCGAGGGCAGCGGCGCGGCCGGCACGTCGACGAAGGTGTACGTGGCCTCGGTCTCGGTCAGCTCCAGCACGCGCGTGGTGGCGCCGGCGGCGGCCTCGCCGTCCAGGCGCAGCGGCAGGTCCTGGCCGTCGGGGCCGATCAGGCCGATCGCGAACGGGATCAGCAGCGGCCCGGTCTGGGTCTCGCGCGCGGCCGGCGAGGCCTCGCCGTAACCCTGGCGCAGCGTCACCGTGTAGCGCCCGGCGGCGGCGTCGTAGGCGGTCCTGACCGTCACGCGCGGCGTGCCGGCCTGGCTGTACCAGCGCTCGAACTGGGCCAGGTCGCGGCCGTTGGCGTCGGCCATCGCGTGGCGGAAGTCGTCGCAGGTGACGGCCTGGCCGTCGTGGCGCTCGAAGTAGAGATCCATGCCGCGCCGGAAGCCGTCGCGGCCGAACAGGGTCTGGTACATCCGCACGACTTCCGAGCCCTTTTCATAGACCGTCATCGTGTAGAAGTTGTTGATCTCGACATAGCTCTCGGGACGCACCGGATGCGCCATCGGGCCCGCGTCCTCGGCGAACTGCAACTGGCGCAGCACGCGCACGTCCTCGATGCGCTTGACCGCGCGCGCGCCGGCGTCGTCGGCCTCGCCGGCCGACATGTCGGCCGAGAACTCCTGGTCGCGGAACACCGTCAGGCCTTCCTTCAGGCTCAGCTGGAACCAGTCGCGGCAGGTCACGCGGTTGCCGGTCCAGTTGTGGAAGTACTCGTGGCCGACCACCGCCTCGATATTGGCGAAGTCGACGTCGGTGGCCGTCTCGGGATTGGCCAGCACGTACTTCGTGTTGAAGATGTTGAGCCCCTTGTTCTCCATCGCGCCCATATTGAAATCGCCGACCGCGACGATCATGAAGCGGTCGAGATCGAGCTCCAGGCCGAAGCGCCGCTCGTCCCAGTGGATCGAGTGGATCAGCGAATCCATCGCGTGGCGGGTCTTGTCGAGGTCATGCGGCTCGACCCAGACCTGCAGCAGCTTCTTCGCGCCCGATGCGGCGGTGATGGTCTCCTCGATCGCGACCAGCTTGCCTGCCACCAGCGCGAACAGGTAGCTGGGCTTGCGGAACGGGTCTTCCCACTTGGCGAAGTGACGGCCCTCGGGCAGCTCGCCCGAATCGACCAGGTTGCCGTTGGACAGCAGCACCGGGTAGGCGCGCTTGTCGGCGCGCAGCGTGACCGTGTAGGTCGCCATCACGTCGGGGCGGTCGAGGAAGTAGGTGATGCGGCGAAAGCCTTCCGCCTCGCACTGCGTGAAGAAGTTGCCGCTCGACACGTAGAGGCCCGACAGCGTGGTGTTGCCGGCCGGCGCGCAGGCGCTGTCGATCGACAGCTCGAAGGCGTCCGGCAGGTTCTCGACCGTCAGGCCGTGCTCGTGGGCGCGCACCGCGTCCACCGGCTGGCCGTTCACGCGCGCGGCCATGAATTCCAGCGATTCGCCGAGCAGTTCGAGATGCGGCGTGGGCGCGGCGTCGGGGTTGCGGCGCACGCGCATGGTGTTGCGCACCACGGTGCGCTCGGGCACCAGGTCGAATTCGAGCTCGACGCTGTCGATGAGGAACGCGGGCGGCGTGTAGTCGGCGCGGCGGATCACGGCGGATTGGGCGGCTGTATCGGACATGTCGTGCGTGGGCGTAGGAGTTCGTAAACCGGGGAAGGTCGCCGACCCGCTCGTGACGGGGGCGTGCGTGCATTGTACAAAGGGTTCGGATGTTGCGCGGACCGAACTTTCCGCCGGCCGGCGGGTCTGCCTGATGTCCCGGTGGGCGGCGCGCAGCGTATGATCGCGGTGCGCCCGCCGGGCGTCATCGAACACGAGGATCCAGATGAAAGCGAATCGTACGTTCCGCGCCGCCCTGTGGCTCGCGAGCGCCTGTGTCGTGCTGCTGTCGGGCTGCGCGAGCTATGTGAGCACCCAGGTCACGGCCTTCTCCGACTGGAGCGGCAGCGACGCGACCCGTACCTACGCCTTCACGCGCGACCAGGACGAGCAGAACAGCCTGGAGCAGGCGACCTATGAGAACATCGTCGCCAACGAACTGTCGACGCTCGCGTTCCGGCGCGTGCCGGCCGCCCAGGCGCGCTACCTGGTGGCGCTCGCCTACGGCATCAAGGGCGACCTGGTGAACGTGCCGCAGCCGGTCTACTACGATCCCTGGATCGGGCCCGGCCCTTACTGGCGCGGCGCCGGCGCCTGGGGCGGCTTCGGTCCCTGGGGCCCGTTCCCGACCGGCTACGTGAACCAGACCTACCGCGTCTACGAGCGCTCGCTGACGATCCGCATCACCGAGCGCGGCACCGGCCGCGAGGTCTACAACGTCAGCGCGCGCAATTCGGGCGGCGGCGGTTCGCTGGTGACGGCGATGCCCTACCTGGCCCGCTCGGCGCTGGCCGACTTCCCGCTCGGCAACGGTTCGACGCGCACCGTGCGCCTGCCGGTGGAGCGCAACGGCGGCGGCCCGGCCGCGCCGGCCTCGAACGAGCGCGCGGTGCCGGCCGCCGCGGCTTCCGGCGCCGCGCCGGCGGCCGCCGCGAAATAAGGCGGCACGGCGGAAGGCGGCGCGGCAGCGCCCGGCCGGGCACCGATACGGCCCGCTTCCCCAACCCCGATCGTCGAAATCCGATCTTCAAAAAGCAGGGCCCGACGCGAGATGTCGCGTCGGGCCCTGTCTTCATCCGGATTCCTCAGCGAACGCCGGCCGTGCCGGCGTCCGATCCCCCCCCATCAGGCGAGCGCCGCCTCCGCCTGCCGTGCCGCATCGCGCTCGTGCACGCAACGGCCGGCCGCGTAGGTGCTGTGCACGGCGCGGTCGTCGCCGAGCATGGCGAGCGCGAACAGCAGCTCCTCCAGCGTCTCGGCGCGCGCGGTGCGGCGCGCCAGCAGCGGCGTGGCGCGCGGGTCGAGCACCACGAAGTCGGCTTCCGAGCGCAGCGCCAGGGTGCCGACCTGGTCCTCCAGCGCGAGCGCCTGCGCGGCGCCGGCCGTGGCCAGCCAGAACATGCGCGTGGCCGTGAGGTGATAACCCGACAGCCGCGCCACCTTGTGCGCCTCGTTCATGGTCTGCAGCATCGAGAACGAGGTGCCGCCGCCCACGTCGGTGGCCAGCGACAGCGACGCGCGCTGCTCGGTGGCGCGGTCGAAGTCGAACAGGCCGCTGCCGAGGAAGAAGTTGGAGGTCGGGCAGTGGGCGATCACCGTGCCGGTCTCGGCGATGCGGCGCCGGTCCTCGTCGTCGAGGTGGATGCAATGGCCGTACACGGCGCGCGGGCGCAGCAGGCCGTGGCGATCGTAGATGTCGAGGTAGCTGCGATGGCCGGGGAACAGCTCGGCCGCCCATTTCACCTCGTCGACGTTCTCGGCCACGTGGCTCTGCACGAACACGTCGGGATGACGGCGCGCGAGCTCGGCGCAGGCTTCCAGCTGCTCCACCGTCGAGGTCGGCGCGAAGCGCGGCGTGAGCGCGTACATCTGGCGGCCGCGCCCGTGCCAGCGCGCGATCAGCTCGGCGCTGTCGTCGTGGCCCGATTGCGCGGTGTCGCGCAGGAATGCCGGGCAATTGCGGTCCATCAGCACCTTGCCGGCGATCATCCGCAGGTTCTTCGCCTCGCTGGCCTCGAAGAAGGCATCGGCCGACTGCTTGTGCACCGTGCAGTAGACCAGCGCCGTGGTGGTGCCGCTGGCCAGCAATTGGTCGACGAAGAAGCCCGCCACCTCGCGCGCATGCGCCGGATCCTCGAAGCGCCGCTCGGTCGGGAAGGTGTAGGTGTCGAGCCAGGGCAGCAGCCCCGGCGCCGGCGAGGCGATCATGTCGGTCTGCGGATAGTGGATGTGCGTGTCGATGAAGCCGGGCACGATCAGCTTGTCGCGCAGCGTGGTGAGCTGGGCGTCGGGCGCGAGGCGCCCGGCCAGCGCCGCGTAGGCGCCGGCGGCCACCACTCGGCCGTCCTCGACGATCAGCAGGCCGTCGTCCTCGAGCACGGCGGCGTCGGCGTCGCGGGCCGGGTCTGCGCGAAAGGTCAGCAGCCGGGCGCGGAAGGCGGTTTGGGTCATGAGCGGAACTCCAGCATCGAAAGGGTGAGGCGCGGCATCACAGCTGCGCGAGCAGCACGCCGGACAGCGCGGCGACGATCCACATCGCCGGCTTGATCTCGTGGCGCTTGCCGGTGAACAGCTTGAGCACCACGAAGGCGAGGAAGCCGTAGGCGATGCCGTCGGTGATCGAGTAGGTCAGGGGGATCAGCACCATCGCGATGAAGGCGGGGATCGCCTCGTCGAAGCGATGCCACTCGATCTTGGTGATCGACTCCATCATGAACACGCCCACCAGGATCAGCGCCGGGGCGGTCGCGATCGCCGGCACCAGCGAGAGCAGCGGCGAGAGCACCAGGAAGGGCAGGAAGCAGATCCCGGCCACCACCGCCACCAGCCCGGTGCGCCCGCCCGCCGAGATGCCGGCCGCCGATTCGATGTAGGCGTTGGCGGGGCTGGTGCCCAGCGGCGCCGAGACCACCGCCGAGAACGCGTCGACCATCATCGACTGGCGGATGTTGCGCGGATTGCCGTCGCGATCGAGCAGGTTGCCGGCTTCCGAGATCGCCATGAAGGTCGACAGCGCGTCGAAGAAGGCGGTGAACAGCATCACGAAGATGAACGGCCAGTAGGCCACCTTCAGCGCGCCGATCAGGTCGAGCTGGCCGATGCCGGAGAAGTCGGGCGCGGACACCAGGCCGTTCCAGTTGACGAGTGTTTTGGTGGCGAGCGCGGCCGGCCAGTAGGCGGTGCCGTCGCCCCAGACACGGCCGATCGGGATCGCCAGCACGGTGGTCACCACGATGCCGATCATCAGCGCGCCGGTCACGCGGCGCACCACCAGCACGGTGGTGACGGCCAGCCCGATCAGGAACGTGACGATCACCGGGTTCAGCGAGGAGGCGTGCACCACGGTGACCGGGTCGCCCACCACGAACTTGGCGTTGACCAGGCCGATCAGGCAGATGAACAGGCCGATCCCGCAGGACACGGCATGGCGCAGGTTGGGCGGGATCGCGTCCACCACCAGCTTGCGCGCGTTGAAGGCGGCCAGCACCGCGAAGATCACGCCGGCCCAGAACACGCAGCCGAGCGCGGTCTGCCAGGGCATGCGCCCGCCGTGCACCATCACGAAGGTGAACAGCGCGTTCATGCCCATGCCCGGCGCGACCAGTACCGGGTTGCGCGCGTACAGGCCCATCGCGCAACTGCCGAGGAAGCTGACGATCACGGTGGCGGTCAGCGCGGACGCGAACGGCACGCCTGCCTGGGACAGGATGCCGGGATTGACGACGATGATGTACATCGCCGTCAGGAACGTCGTGATGCCCGCGACGATCTCCGTGCGCAACCGCGAACCGGATTCGCGGATGCCGAAGAAGCGGTCGAGCATCGAGCTCGAAGCCGGGGCCTTGCTGCCGTTGTACGTGTCCATCGGAAAAGCTCTCCTCAGTCTCTGTTATGGGAACCACCGTGCGCATGCGTCGAGCGCATGCGCTCAAGGCACCGGCGCTCCCGACAGGACGTGGGCGTCATGCCGGGTGCCAGTGCGAATCGAGCTTCGCGATCAGCGCGGCGCGCTCGGCCTCGGTGACGAAGGACGCCTCGAATCCATTGCGGATCACGGTGTAGACGTCCTGGTCCTCGAGGGCGAGCGCGGCCACGGTCGCGAAGTAGTTGTCGTTGACGTAGCCGCCGAAATAGGCCGGATCGTCGGAATTGATGGTGACCGCCACGCCGCTGTCGAGCAGCACCTTCAGGGTGTGCTTGGTCATGTCGTCGAATACCTTGAGCTTCAGGTTCGACAGCGGGCAGACCGTCAGGGCGATGCGCGAATCGGCCAGGCGCGCCACCAGGGCCGCGTCCTCGATGCTGCGCACGCCGTGGTCGACGCGGTCCACCTTGAGCAGGTCGAGCGCCTCGATCACGTAGGCGGGCGGGCCTTCCTCGCCGGCGTGCGCCACCAGCTTCAGGCCCAGCGCGCGGGCGCGGGCGAACACGCGCTCGAATTTCGAGGGAGGGTGGCCCTGCTCGGAGGAATCGAGGCCGACGCCGATCAGGCGATGCGAATACTTCTCGAACAACGGCCGCGCCGCCTCGAAGGTGGCCAGCGCGTCCTCCTCGGACAGGTGGCGCAGGAAGCAGAGGATCAGCTTGCTGGACAGCCCGCGCGCCTCGGCGTCGGCCAGCGCGCGATCGATGCCGGCCACCACGGTTTCGATCGGCACGCCGCGCTCGGTGTGCGTCTGCGGATCGAAGAAGATCTCGGTGTGCACCACCTTGTCGGCCAGCGCGCGCTCCACGTAGGCGGCCGTCATGTCGTAGAAGTCCTGCTCCTGGAGCAGCACGCTCGCGCCCGCGTAGTAGATGTCGAGGAAGGATTGCAGGTCGGTGAAGGCATAGGCCGCGCGCAGCGCCTCGACCGATTCGTAGGCGAGCTTCACGCCGTTGCGCTCGGCGAGCTTGAAGATCAGTTCCGGCTCCAGCGAGCCTTCGATATGGATGTGCAGCTCGGCCTTCGGCGCGAGCGCGATCTTGTTCTGCAGATTCGGGGTCATGGTGCTCTTCTTGGTCGGTCAGGTTTGAGGGGAGGCCGGCACGCCGGCCGCCGGGGCGGCGTGCATGTCGACGACCTGCAGGATCTGCGCGGCCACCGAGATCGCGATGGTCTCGGGAGCCTTGTCGACGATGCCTTCGACGCCGATCGGGCAGCGCATCCGCGCGGTCTGCGCAGGGTCGATGCCGCTCGCGGCGAGGCGCTGTTCGAACTGCACGCGCTTCGACTTCGAGCCGATCATCCCGAAGTATGCATAATCGGCGCGCCGCAGGACGTGCTGGGCCAGCACGAAGTCGAAGGCGTGATCATGCGTCATCACCACGAAGTAGCTGTGCGGCGCGGCCTCGGCCACCGCCTGCTCGGGCGCCTCGCGCGCGTCCACGGCGAGGTTGCCGATGCCGGCCAGCGCCTCGGCGCTCGGGAACGGCGCGTCGCTCGCGTCGATCCAGCGCACCCGGCAGGGCAGGGTGGCCAGCACGCGCACCAGCGCGAGCGCGGCGTGGCTGGTGCCGAACAGCTCCACCGCGAAGGTGTGCGGCGCGATCGTCTCGGTCATCAGCGAGACGTCGCCGGTGCTCCACAGCAGGCAGTCGGCGCGCGTCACGTCGGCTTCCGGCTCGCTGAGCATCACCGGGTCGGGCGAGGGGCCGAAGGCGATGCTGCGCACCGTCGCGTGGCCGGCCGCGACGCGCTTGGCCAGCGAGGTGATCCAGCCCAGGTCGGCGATGTCGAGCCGCTCGAAGGCCAGCGTCACGGCGCCGCCGCAGCACTGGCCCAGGCTCGGGCCGAGCGGCAGCCGCTCGAGGCGGCGCGCGTGCGACAGGTGCGAGCCGTCCTTGAGCAATTGCCGTGCGATCTCGATCGCCTTCCATTCGAGATGGCCGCCGCCGATCGTATGGCGGGCCGTGTCGCGCGTGACCAGCATCTTGGTGCCGGCCTCGCGCGGCACCGAGCCCTCGGCGCGCGCCACCGTGACCAGCACCGCGGCCTCGCCGTGCGCGATCAACTGCTGGACGTCGGTCAACCAGGTTTCCATGGTGGGGCCTCCGTCGTCAGCGCGCCGCCGCGGCCGCGTGGGGCGCGAGCGTGGGCGGGATGGATGGGACGGCGGGACGGGGCGCCCGGGCAGCGTGCCTGGGCAGGCCCTGGGCGGTGCCGCGAGCCGGCGGCGCG
>NZ_VWWC01000303.1:0-3956 GCF_011753175.1 Burkholderia sp. Cy-637
CGCGCCGCGGGTGAACGTGCCGACGCCGCGTCCGCGTCCCGCGCCGGCCGCCGCGGCATCCCAGCCGGCAGGTGCGTCGTCGCCGGATCTTTCGGCGCCGCCCCCCTGGGACGACATTCCGCCCGACGATTACCTGCCGATATCGGCCGACGACAATTACGGCCCGCCGCCCGACGACGGCTACATTCCCGTCTTCGACAGCGGCCCCGACGACGTGCGCGTGGCCCCGCAGCCGGCGCCCGCGCCGGTCGACACGCGGCCGCTGCCGCCGGCCGTGCCGCTCGACGCGATCGGCTACCAGGGTGAATGGCCGCAACTGGCCGCGAGCCTGCCGCTCAAGGGCGTGGCCTACCAGCTCGCCTTCAACAGCGAGCTGACCTCGCTCGAGGGCGGCGCGCTGAAACTGGCGGTGCCGGTGCCGCAATACGCCGATGCCGCGCAGGTCGCCAAGCTGAAGACGGCGCTCGCCGAGGCGCTCGGCAAGCCGGTCGAGCTGAGCGTCGAGGTCGGCCCGGCGCGTCGCACCGCGGCTGCGCTCGACGCGGTCGAGCGCGCCAAGCGCCAGCGCGAGGCCGAGCAGGAGATCGGCGCCGACCCCTTCGTCCAGCAACTGATCCGCGATTTCGGCGCGCGCATCGTCGAGGGCTCGGTGAAGCCGGTCGCCGCAGACGGCGCCGGCGGCGCGCCCACGCTGCACTGATCGCGCGCAGCCCATTCCCTAATCCCGGAACCGGCGCTAAGATCGCGCCGGTCACACGAACACCAAGGAGCACGTCCATGATGAAAGGCCAACTCGCCGGGCTGATGAAGCAAGCCCAGCAGATGCAGGAAAACATGAAGAAGATGCAGGAGCAGCTCGCCCTCATCGAAGTCGAAGGCCAGTCGGGCGCCGGGCTCGTGAAGGTCACCATGACCTGCAAGAACGAGGTGCGCCGCGTGGCGATCGACCCGAGCCTGCTCGCGGACGACAAGGACATGCTCGAGGACCTGGTCGCGGCGGCGTTCAACGACGCGGTCCGCAAGGCCGAGGCCACCTCGCAGGAAAAGATGAGCGGCATGACCTCCGGCCTGCCGCTGCCGCCGGGCTTCAAGCTGCCGTTCTGAGGCGGCGTCCCACGTCGACCGGTACCGCATGAAGCAGCCCTCCGCCCTGTCCGCCCTTGTCGAAGCGCTGCGCGTGCTGCCCGGCGTCGGGCCTAAATCCGCGCAGCGGATGGCGTATCACCTGATGCAGCACGATCGGGAGGGCGCCGAGAAGCTCGGGCGCTCGCTGCTGTTCGCCACCGAGCACCTGCAGCACTGCGAGAAATGCAACACCTTCACCGAGTCGCGCATCTGCGAGGTCTGCAGCGATACCGAGCGTGATCCGAGCCTGCTGTGCGTGGTCGAGACGCCGGCGGACCAGATCATGCTCGAGCAGACGCTCACCTATCGCGGCCTCTATTTCGTGCTGATGGGGCGGCTCAGCCCGCTCGACGGCATCGGTCCCAAGGAAATCCATTTCGACCGGCTGGTGCGCCGCGCCTCGGACGGCATCGTCAAGGAGGTCGTGCTCGCGACCAACTTCACGAACGAAGGCGAGGCGACCGCCCATTACCTCGGGCAGACCCTCAAGGCGCGCGGCCTGTCCGTCACGCGGCTCGCGCGCGGCGTGCCGGTCGGCGGCGAACTCGAATACGTCGACGCGGGCACCATCGCCCGCGCGATGCTCGACCGCCGGTCGATGTAAGCCCCAACGCGGCGCACGCCGCTCCGGAGATTCCACAGATGAGCGCTACCCCAGGCCCGCTCGCGGGCGTCAAGGTGCTCGAGTTCGGCACGCTGATCGCGGGGCCGTTCGCGGCCCGCCTGTTCGCCGAATTCGGCGCCGACGTGATCAAGGTCGAGGATCCCAACGGTGGCGACCCGCTGCGCAAGTGGCGCAAGCTCTATCCCGAGGCGGGCGGCACCTCGCTCTGGTGGGCGGTGCAGGCGCGCAACAAGAAGTCGGTCACGCTGAACCTGAAGACGGACGAGGGTCGGCGCATCGCGCAGCAGCTCGCCTCGCAGGCGGACATCGTGATCGAGAATTTCCGGCCCGGCCTGCTCGAGAAGCTGGGCCTCGGCTACGAGGTGCTGTCGGCCGACAATCCGGGCCTGGTGATGGTGCGCCTGTCGGGTTACGGCCAGAGCGGCCCGTATCGCGACCGTCCCGGTTTCGGCGCGATCGCCGAATCGATGGGCGGCCTGCGCCACATCACCGGCTACCCGGAACTGCCGCCGCCGCGCATCGGGATCTCGATCGGCGACTCGATCGCCGCGCTGCACGGCGTGATCGGCGCGATGATGGCGCTGCACCATCGCAACATGAACGGCGGCAAGGGGCAGGTGGTCGATGTCGCGCTCTACGAGGCCGTGTTCAACATGATGGAGAGCGTGGTGCCCGAGTACGGCGTCTACGGCATGGTGCGAGAGCGCACCGGCGCCTCGCTGCCCGGCATCGTGCCGTCCAATACCTATGCCTGTGCCGACGGCAGCATCGTGATCGGCGGCAACAGCGACCCGATCTTCAAGCGCCTGATGAAGGCCATCGAGCGCGCCGATCTGGCCGACGACCCGGCGCTCGCCCACAACGACGGGCGAGTGCCGCGCACCCGCGAGATCGACGAGGCGATCGCCGCCTGGCTCGCGCCGCGCACCATCGAGGCCGCGCTGGCGGTGCTCAACGCGGCCGACGTGCCGGCCGGCCGGATCTACAGCGTGGCCGACATGTTCAGCGACCCGCAGTTCGTGGCGCGCCAGATGATCCAGCGCTTTCGCCTGCCCGACGGACAGGAGATCCCGCTGCCCAACATCACGCCGAAGCTGTCCGACACGCCGGGCGATACGCGCTGGCTCGGCCCGGCGCTCGGCGAGCATACCGACGAGGTGCTCGGCGGGCTCGGCTACGAGGCCGCGGCGATCGCCGCATTGCGCGAACGGCGCGTGATCTGAGCCGCCGCGCGAGACGGCCCCGGGGCGCCCGGGCTGTCGTTCGCGCGCCATCTTTCCTCGGTTACAATCGCCGCATGCGAATCCTACTCAGCAACGACGACGGTTATCTGGCGCCCGGTCTGGCCGCGCTCTACGAAGCGCTGCGGCCGTTCGCCGACGTGACCGTGATGGCGCCCGAGCAGAACTGCAGCGGGGCCTCGAACTCCCTGACGCTGTCCCGGCCGCTGTCGCTGCATCGCTCGGCGAGTAGCGGTTTCCACTACGTCAACGGCACGCCGACCGACTCGGTCCACCTGGCGTTGACCGGCATGCTCGAGGAACGGCCCGACCTGGTCGTGTCGGGAATCAACAACGGCCAGAACATGGGCGACGACACGCTGTATTCCGGCACCGTCGCCGCCGCCACCGAAGGCATCATGTTCGGCATCCCGGCGATCGCCTTCTCGCTGGTCGACAAGGACTGGGTGGAGCTCGAATCGGCCGCGCGGGTGGCCGCCGAGATCGTCCGCCACTTCATCGCCCGGCCGATGCCGGGCCAGCCCTTCCTCAACGTCAACATCCCGAACCTGCCCTACGAGCAGATCAAGGGCTGGCAGGCGACGCGGCTCGGCAAGCGGCATCCGTCGCAGCCGGTGATCCGCCAGACCAATCCGCGCGGCGAGGCGATCTACTGGATCGGCGCCTCGGGCGCGGCGCTCGACGCGAGCGAGGGTACCGATTTCCATGCCACGGCGAACGGCTACGTGTCGATCACGCCGCTGCAGCTCGATCTCACCGACTCCCAGAAACTGGCCGCGACGCAGGCGTGGACGCGCGCGCGGGGCGAGGCTTCATGAGCGGCGAGCGCGCCAAGCGGTTTCCGCTTGCGCTCGAGGATCTGAAACGTGCACCGCGCAAGAGCGCGGCGCGCCCGAACGAGCGGCATCCGAGCTCGCCGGCGCGCCCGACCCTGGGCGCCTCCGTGGCCGGCTCGCCGGCCCGCC
>NZ_VWWC01000304.1:0-3927 GCF_011753175.1 Burkholderia sp. Cy-637
GACGCGCCTCGGCCCGGCCGCCGGCAGCAGCTGCCAGGCGGCCGTCGGCCGTTCCGAAACCGAACCTGAAGAGTGAATCCGTGAGCGAAGTGTCGAACGATCTGCTGTCGATCTCGACGGCCTATGTCGCCCTCCCGCCCGAGAAGCGCGCCGTGTTCCGCGGCCGCCTGCGCGAGCGCGGCATCGACGCCGCGCGCCTGCCGATCGTGCCGTTCCCCGGCGCCGAGCGGCGTTTCCCGCTGTCGCATGCGCAGGAGCGGCTGTGGTTCCTGTGGCGCCTCGATCCGGCCAGCGCCGCCTACAACGTGACGGGCGCGGTGCGCCTGCGCGGCCGGCTGGAGGTCGGCGCGCTGCGCGCCGCGCTGGCGCGCGTGGTGGAAGCGCACGAGAGCCTGCGCCAGCGCTTCGACGAAGTCGACGGCATCCCGTACCAGACCACCGTGGCCGGCGAATTCGGCTGGGAAACCCTGACGGCCGAAGGCGAGGGCCCGGCGCTCGACCTGCTGCTGGCCAGCCGCTCGGCCGCGCCCTTCGATCTCGAGCGCGGGCCGCTGCTGCGCGTCACGCTGGTCTCGCTCGGCGCCGACGATCACATGCTGCATGTCGCGCTTCATCACATCGTCTCGGACGGCTTGTCGATCGGCGTGTTCGTCGGCGAGATCGCGACGGCCTATGCCGCCTGCCTCGACGAGGCGAGCGGCAAGGGCGACGGCGCGAATGCGGCGCCGTCCTCGACGGCCGGGATCCAGTACGGCGACTACGCGCTCTGGCAGCGCGAATGGCTCGACGACGGGGCACTCGCGCGCCAGCTCGACTACTGGCGCGAGCGGCTCGGCCAGGATCATCCGGTGCTGGAGCTGCCCAAGGCACGCACCCGCGCCGGGCTGCGCAGCGGCGCCGGCGCGCGCATCGCGCGGGTGCTCGCGCCCGAGCTGCACGCGGCGCTGACGCGTATCTCCACGGCCGCCGACGCGACCCCCTTCATGACCCTGCTGGCCGCCTACGAGCTGCTGCTGGCGCGCTACAGCGGCCAGCAGGACATCCGCGTCGGCGTGCCGGTGGCGGGCCGCGACCGGCCCGAGGTGGCGCGCACCATCGGTTTCTTCGTCAACACGCTGGTGATCCGCGCCGAGCTGGCGGGGGTGCCGAGCTTCGCGGCCCTGCTCGCGCAGGTGCGCGAGCGCGTGCTGGAAGCGCATGCGCATGCCGACCTGCCGTTCACCAAGCTGGTCGATGCGCTGCAGCCGCAGCGCAGCTTCGGCCATACGCCGCTGTTCCAGGCCATGTTCAACTACCTCGGCGAGGATGGCCGCCCGATCCGCCTGCCGGGGCTGGAGGTGTCGACCCACGAGATCGGCACCCAGACCGCGCGTTTCGACCTGGTGCTCGACGCCCGCGAGCGCGCCGGCGGTTTCGAGGTCGCGCTGACCTATGCCGAGGACGTGTTCGAGCGCGCCACTATGCAGGCCATGCTCGACCATTACGTGCTGCTGCTCGAGGCCGTGCTCGACGCCCCGGACCAGCCGCTCGGCGCGCTTGGCGCGGCCGCGCCCGAGCAGGCGCGCGTGCCGGCCAAGCCGTATCGCTCGGTGCCGGCGCGCTTCGCGGCCAGCGCCGCGCGGCACGCGGCGTCGCCGGCCGCGCATTGCGAGGGGCAGCACGCCACCTACGCGCAGCTCGACGGCCATGCCGCGCGCGTGGCGCGCGCGCTGGCCGCCGCCGGCGTGGGCCCCGACCAACGCGTCGGCATCTGCATGACGCGCTCGCTCGGCATGGTCGCGGCGCTGCTCGGCACGCTGCGCTCGCCGGGTGCCTTCGTGCCGCTCGACCCGGCCTATCCGGCCGAGCGCCTGGCGATGATGCTCGACGACGCGGGCGTCAAGGTGGTGCTGACCGATGCCGATGCGCAGGCGCGCTGCGGCGAGCTGTTCGCCGGGCGCGTGGCGATCGACGTCGGCGCGCTGGCCGCCGCCGAGGCCGAAAGCGATCACGCCGGTTCGACGCCAGCGGACCCGCATCCCGACCAGCTCGCCTACGTGATCTACACCTCCGGCTCGACCGGCCGCCCGAAGGGCGTGGCGATCTCGCACGGCGCCTTCGCCGCCCACCTCGACGACTTCATCGCCGCGCACGCGATCAGCGCGGCCGACACGCAGCTGCAGTCCTCCACCATCAACTTCGACGTCGCGCTGCACGAGATGCTGCCGGCCCTGCTGCAGGGCGGCCGGATCGAGATGCGCGGCCCCGAGGCCTGGGACATCGACACCACCAGCCGCCACCTGATCGACGCGCGCGTGACCTTCTCGCGCCTGCCGACCGCCTACTGGCAGCAGTGGCTGCGCACGCCGCCGCCGCCCGAGGCGCTGGCCGCGCTGCGGCAGATCACGGTGGGCGGCGAGGGTCTGCCCGGCGACGCGCTGGCGCAATGGCAGCGCGGCCCGCTGGGTCGCATCGGCCTGGCCAACCTGTATGGCCCGACCGAAACCACGGTGGCCTGCATGTACCGCGCCACCACGCCCGAGGATGCCTCGCAGGCGATCGTCTCGATCGGCGTGCCCTATGCCTCGCGCACCGCGCGCGTGCTGGACCGCGACGGCAACGAGGCGCCCATCGGCGCGCTCGGCGAGCTGTGCATCGGCGGCCACACGCTGGCGCGCGGTTATCTCGATCGCCCCTCGCTGACGGCCGACCGTTTCGTGCCCGATCCGCTCGGCGCGCCGGGCTCGCGCCTGTATCGCAGCGGCGACCTGTGCCGCCGCCGCGCCGACGGCGCGATCGACTTCCTCGGCCGCCTGGACCAGCAGATCAAGCTGCGCGGCTTCCGCATCGAGCCCGGCGAGATCGAGGCGGCGCTGCGGCGCCTGCCCGGCGTGGCCGAGGCGGTGGTGGTGCTGGCCAGCGAGCGCGGCGTGGCGCGCCTGGTCGCCTACGTGGTCGGCGCGGCGGGCGTCGCGCTCGACGGCCTCGAGCTGCAGCGCACGCTGGCCCAGCAACTGCCGGCCCACATGGTGCCGGCCGCGATCGCCGTGCTCGCGCGCATGCCCTTGATGCAGAACGGCAAGGTCGATCGCGCCGCGCTGCCGGCCGTCGAGATCGCGCCGGCCGAAGGCTCGCGCGCCGAGCCGCGCAACCAGGCCGAGCGCCTGCTGCTGAGCTGGTGGCAGGCCGTGCTCAAGCGCGAGGATCTCGGCATCGACGACGATTTCTTCGCGGTCGGCGGCGATTCGATCCTGAGCCTGCAACTGATCGCCAAGGCCCGCGCGCAAGGCTGGCTGCTGACGCCGCGCCAAGTATTCGAGCAGCCCAGCGTGGCGCGCCTGGCGGCCGTGATGCGGCCGCTCGACGGCGAGGCCGAGCAGGTCGAGATCCGCGAACCGCTGCCGCTCACCCCGATTCAAGCGTGGTTCCACGCGCGTTATCCGCAAGGCGAGGCGCACTGGAACCAATCGGTCCTGCTGCGCGTGCGCGGCGAACTGGAGCTGCCGGCCTTCGAGCGCGCGCTGGCTGCCGTGATCGCGCGTCACGACGCGCTGCGGCTGCGCTTCGAGCGCGACGGCGCCGGCCTTTGGCAACAGCGTGTGCTGGCCGAGGCGCCGGCCGTGCCGGTGCAGTCGATCGACCTGCGCCCGGCCGGCGAACGCTGGGCCGCCGCGCTGGAACAGGCGGGCGAGGAAGCGCAGCGCTCGCTCGATCCTCTTGCGGGCCGGCTGGTCAAGGCGGTGGCGTTCCGCGCGCCCGAGCTTGCCGACGGCGCCGTCGAAGGCCGCCTGCTGCTGGTGATCCATCACCTGGCGGTGGACGGCGTGTCCTGGCGCATCCTGCTGGCCGACCTGGCCGCCGCCTACGAGGCGGCCGTCGCCGGCCGCGCGATCGCGCTCGACGCGGCGCTGCCCTGGAGCGTGTGGGCCGCGGCCCAGCGCGAGGCGG
>NZ_VWWC01000305.1:0-3820 GCF_011753175.1 Burkholderia sp. Cy-637
TGCGCGCGCCGCATCGTGGCTGGCATCGCGCGCGCCGACGCGGCCACCGCCCTGGTGCTGACCATGACCTATCTGCAGCACCGCGCGCTGGTGCGCGAGGACAGCCGCTGGCCCGAGGCGCTGCGGCGGCGGGTTTATGCCAGCGCGGTGGAGCAGGGCGCGCTGATCAACGCGCTGCGCGTCGAACCCGAATTGGGCTCGCCCTCGCGCGGCGGCTTGCCGGCCACCGTCGCGCGCCGCGACGGCGACGGCTGGCGCCTGTCGGGGCACAAGATCTACAGCACCGGCGTTCCGGCGCTGCGCTGGCTGGCGGTGTGGGCGCGCACCGACGAAGCCGAGCCGCGCGTGGGCGTGTTCCTGGTGCCGCGCGAGGCGCAGCGGCGCGAAGGCGGGGAGGCGATTCGCGTGATCGAGAGCTGGAACCACCTGGGGTTGCGCGCCTCGGGCAGCCACGAGGTGGTGTTCGACGAGGCCTGGATTCCCTTCGAGCATGCCGCCGACCTGCGCGCGCCGGCCGACTGGCTGCCCTCGGGCGCGGCCCAGGCCGATAGCGGCGCGCAGGCCGACCAGCAGGCCTGGATGATCGCGCTGCTCGGCGGCCTCTACGATGCGGTGGCGCGTGCCGCGCGCGACTGGCTGCTGGGTTTCGTCAACACGCGCGCGCCGGCCAGCCTGGGCGCGCCGCTGGCGACGCTGCCGCGCGTGCAGGAGACGCTAGGCGAGATCGAGGCGCTGCTGCTGGCCAATCGCGTGCTGCTCGACGAGCTGACCGAGCGCGCCGACGCGGGCGCGCCGCCCGACGTGGTGAGCGCCGGCCTGGTCAAGTACACGGTGACGAACCATGCGATCCGCGTCACCGAGCTGGCGCTGCAGTTGTCGGGCAATCACGGGCTGAGCCGTCGTCATCCGCTGGAGCGCCATCATCGCGACGTGCTGTGCAGCCGGATCCATACCCCGCAGAACGACGCGATCCTGGTCGCGGCGGGGCGCGCGGCGGCCGCGGAGATCGCGTCGCGCGACGCGGCTTGAGGGTCGCTGGCGAGGGAATCGGATGCGGCGCTGAAGCGGGGGAAGCAGCGAGGACGAACGACGTGAGCCGCGTCGCGAGCCACGCAACGAGGCGGCCGGCCCGAAGTCGCGTCGCCCGCAGTCGCTCAGGCGGCCAGGTCGGCCGCGCCGAGCGCCTCGAACTGCTCGCGCGCCGCCTCGCCCACCGCGCGCGCCGGTGCGGCGAGCCGCTCGACGCCGTCGCGCTGCGCCAGCCACAGATCGATCGGCGGCCGGAAGTCGCTGACGTTGACGATCTCCAGCGCCGCGCGCAGCGGGCTCGCCTCGACCAGCGGCAGCGGTACCAGGCCGAGCCCGAAGCCGTTCGCCACGCTTTGCAGCTGCACGTCGCGGCCGAAGGCGTCGAGCGTGACCGCGAGCGGCAGCCGCTGCGCGTCGAGCGCGCGCTTCAGGCTGGCGCGAAAGCCGCAGCCGTCGGGATTGAGCACCCAGCCGCGCGCGTGCAGCTCGGCGAGCCGGTAGCTGCGCTTCGGGCAGGCGCCGCGCGCGGCCACCACGGCCAGGCGCGTGGCGGCCAGGCGCTCGCCCGTCACGTGCGACGGCAAGGCGGTGTCGCGCGCCACGAACACCAGCGCGGCGTCGAGCTCGCCCAGCGAGAGCTTGTCGAGCAGCGCGCCGGCCCAGCCGGCCTCGACGCGCGGCGCCACCGAGGGCCAGCGCTCGCGCAGCATCGCGATCAATTCAGGCAGCATCAGCTCGCCGATGCCGTGCGTGATGCCGAGCCGGAACGCGCCGGCCGGCGGCTGGGTGGCGCGCACCATCTCGCGCAGCGCCTCCACCTCGCGCAGCACCGCGCGGCATTGGTCGTGCACGCGGCGGCCGAGGTCGGTGGGGCGCGGCGGCTTGGTGTTGCGGTCGAGCAGCTCGACGCCGAGCGCTTCCTCGAGGTTCTGCACGCGCCGCGTGATGGCCGGCTGCGTGATGCCGAGCTCGTGCGCGGCCTGGCTCAGGGACTGGCAGCGGATCACGGCCGCGAATGCATCGATATCGCCGATTTTCATGTTACTTTTGCATGCAATCCGATCAGGGTTATAAGCCAGAATCATATTCCAAGAGGTCCCCGATGAGTTCGTTTTCCTTGCATCAGTCGCTCGCGGAAGACGCGCAGCGTGCCGCGCCCCCGCTGGCCGAGTTCGTCGCCGCGTTCTCGCGGCTGATCGACACGCGGCCCGACGAGGCGCGCGTGGTCCGTGACGGCGGCGCGCTGCTGGCCGACCTGGTGGCCCGCGACGACTGGCTGCCCGACAACTTCGCCCAACCCGACCCGGAGCGCTACCAGCAGTTCCTGCTGCATCGCGACCCCGCGGCGCGCTTCTCGGTGGTCAGCTTCGTGTGGGGCCCGGGGCAGACCACGCCGATCCACGATCACACCGTCTGGGGCTTGATCGGCATGCTGCGCGGCGCGGAGGATTCGCAGCCCTATGCGCTGGCCGCCGATGGCCGGCCGCTGCCCGAGGGCGAGCCGGTGCGGCTCGCGCCGGGGCAGGTCGAGGCGGTCTCGCCCGCGCTCGGCGACATCCATCGCGTCAGCAACGTCTACGCGGATCGCGTCTCGATCAGCATCCACGTGTATGGTGCCGACATCGGCGCGGTCGAGCGCTCGGTCTATCGCGAGGACGGCACGCGCAAGCTGTTCATTTCCGGCTACACGCTGCCGGCGCAGGCCGTGAGCCACTGAGCCGGGCGTCATCCGGATTCCGATTCCATCGTTCCTTTCCCTTTCTTCTTGTCGATGAACACCGTGCCTGCTTCTTCCGTCGATTCCTCCGCCGTTCCCGTCGAGTTTCCCCGCCTGTCCGTCGCCGAGGTGCGCGCCGCGCTGCTCGCGCGCGAGGAGATCGCCCTGGTCGACCTGCGCGAGGAGGACCCTTACGCGCACGGCCATCCGCTGTGGGCCGCCAACCTCTCGCTGTCCAAGCTCGAGCTCGAGGCCTGGACGCGCATCCCGCGCCGCGACACCACGATCGTGCTGTACGGCGAGGCGCTGGGCGAGGATCTCGCGCCGCGCGGCGCGCGCGTGCTGGCCGCGCTCGGCTACACGCGCGTGCATCTGCTCGACGGCGGCCTGGACGCCTGGCGCGCGGCCGGCGGCGAGCTGTTCATCGACGTCAACGTGCCGAGCAAGTCCTTCGGCGAGTATGTCGAGGCCGAGCGCCACACGCCCTCGCTGTCGGCGCCCGAAGTGCAGGCGCTGATCGACGCGCGCGCCGACGTGGTGATCGTCGACGCGCGCCGCTTCGACGAATACCAGACCATGAGCATCCCGACCGCGACCAGCGTGCCCGGCGCCGAGCTGGTGCTGCGCGTGCGCGAGCTCGCGCCCGATCCGGCCACGCGCGTGATCGTCAATTGCGCGGGGCGCACGCGCAGCATCATCGGCACCCAGTCGCTGGTCAACGCGGGGCTGCCGAACCCGGTGGCGGCGCTGCGCAACGGCACCATCGGCTGGCTGCTGGCCGGGCAGACGCTCGACCATGGCGCGGCGAAACGCTTCCCCGATGCCATCTCGGACGCGCATCGCGAGGCTGCCCGCCGCAGCGCCCGCGAGGTGGCCGCGAAGGCCGGCGTGCCGCGCATCGCGGCGGCCGAGGTGGCGGCCCTGGCCGAGGGCGGGCGCCGCACCGTCTACCGGCTCGACGTGCGCACGCCCGAGGAATACGCGGCGGGCCACCTGCCCGGTTTCGCCAGCGCGCCGGGCGGCCAGTTGGTGCAGGAGACCGACCATCACGCGCCGGTGCGCGGCGCGCGCATC
>NZ_VWWC01000306.1:0-3887 GCF_011753175.1 Burkholderia sp. Cy-637
ACGGCCGGCGCGGCGGCCGGTGTGGCTGCCCCCGCCGCAGCGGGCGCCGAGCCGCCGCCCGCTTCGCCCTGCCGCGCCTCGGGCGCGAAATCCTCGGGCGGCAGCAGCCGCGCGGGCAGCGGCTCGTCGAGCACGCGGTCGTAGCGCTCGTGCAGCAGGGTGTTGATCGAGAAGTAGTCGCCGATGCGATCGGCGAGCGCGTGATCGGTCTCGAGCAGGCGGTCGATATGGGCGCGGCGCGCCTCGTCGAGCGTGCCGTCCACGTAGGCATGCAGTTCCGATTCGGTGATCGGCGTGGCTTGGTCGTTCATCGCACCACCTTCAGGTTTGCGCTGGGTTGGGTTCCGGACATCAGCGCGCGCAGGCGCTCGCGGCCGCGCGAGAGCCGCGACATCACGGTGCCGACGGGAATGCCGAGCGTCAGCGCCACCTCGGCATAGCTGAGCTCCTCGAGCCCGACCAGCAGCACCACCTGGCGCTGGTCGACCGGCAGGCGCTGCAGCGCGTAGTCGAGGTCGCGCACCTCCAGCGAGCGCGTGGCGCCGCTCGACACGGCCAGCGCGGCCTCGGGCAGCGCCTCGTCGTCGTCCATCGACACATGCTCGGCACGCGCGCCGGGCCGCCGGGCCTGGTTCGCGAACACGTTGTGCATGATCGTGAAGAGCCAGGCGCGCAGGTCGGTGCCGGCCTGGAACTGCTCGGTGTGGCGCAGCGCGCGCTCGAGCGTGTCCTGCACCAGGTCGTCGGCGAGTTCCCGGTTGTGGATCAGCGCGCGCGCATAGCGGCGCAGGCGCGGGACATGGTCGATCAGTTCGTCTCGGATGGTCATGGCTGGGTCGGCCCGATGGCGGACGGCAAGGATGATAGGCGGCGCATTCAGTCGCCGGCCAGCAGGTCGGCGGCGCGCATCAGGCCGCGCGTGCCTGCGTCACCGGCGATCACGATATGTTGCCCGGCGCGCGATGTCCACTCCAGCAGGCGCACCCCGCCGATCCGGCGAGCCTGCCAGTGGCCGCCGCCCTCGGGCGTGCCGTGCGCGACCAGCACGGCCGGCTCGCCCGCCGCGTTGCGGTAGACGTAGGCGTTGGCGCTCGCGAAGGGCCAGATGTCGAGGCGGCGCGCGCCGGCCAGGTGGAAGCCGACCGCGCCGAGATCCGGCGCCGCGTCGCGCGGAGCGGGCCGCGAGGCGAGCAGCAGGGATGAACCGGCGAGCGCGCCGGCGGCGAGGCTGGCGGCCGCTGGCTGTTGCGGATTGGCCGGACGAGCCGGCGCTTGGCTCGCGGCCGGCGTCGAGGCATTGGCCGCATTGGCCGCATTGGTGGCATTGGTGGCATTCGGGGCATTGGCGGCCCCGCCGGCGGGCGCCGCGCCGGACGACGGTGCGGCGCGCCCCATCGCCGGGTCGATGCCCGGCAGGGCCAGCAGCATCGCGTAGGCGGCCGTGTCGAGCCGGTGATCCGGCACCCGCAGCAGCCGCGGCAGGACCGCCGCGGCCAGCAGGGCCAATAGCGCGGCGGCGGCCAGCCGGTAGCCGAAGCGCGAGGCGCGGCGGCGGCTTGCCGGCACGGCCGCGAGTGCCGGTGTCGATTGCGCACGAGGCACCGATAAAGCCGCCGGCGCCGCGCTCAGCGGCAGGACGGCGGCGGCGAGGCCGTCGTCCGGAAAATGGTTGCGCAACTGCGCGTTGACCCGCGCATAGAACGCGACGCGACGCGCCTCGGCGGGGCGCCGGGCCAGGTACGCGCTCACGCTATGCTCCCGGTCGGCGGCGAGCCGGCCGTCTGCATAGGCCTGCATGTCCTGCTCGGACGGGATCGGTTCGGGTACGGAAGTCATGGCTGGGCAAATCGGGTCACACGGAGCGAACACCGCGCGCGACCCGATATTCCGTCGTCGATGAAAAATTTTTCAGGGGGCGCATCAGGAGCCGGCGTAGATGTTGCAGAAGCTGGCCGGGCCGACGCAGGCCGAGGGCATGCCGGCCGTCGACGCGATCGCACGATGGCCGCCTTCGGTCTTCGCGCTCATCGCGTTGCCGTAGGCGCTCGTTGCCGCCGCGCTGGACGCGATCGCCTGGCGGAACACCGGGCTCACCTCGGGATAAGAGGCGTCGGTGTAGTTGAGCGAGCCGTTCTGCTCGGCTTCGATCAGTTGCTGGCGCACCTGGGCGCGGCTCAGGCCTTCGGCATGGGCGAACGACGAGAGCAGCACGGCGGACAGGACGGCGAGATGGTGGATCTTCATGATGTGACTCCTTGATGACGTTGAGGGGCTTGCATCAAGGTGAACACGGGGAATTCGGGCTTATTCCCGGCGGGGAGCGGAAATTTTTTTCGTCATCAGGGGGGCGCATCCGGCGCGACGGCGGCGCCCCGCCCGCCTACATCCCGATCAAGGTCCGCAGCGAGCCGAAACTATGCGGCCGCGCATACCAGAAACCCTGCGCTTCATCACAACCGAGCGCGAGCAACTGGTTGGCCTGCTCGATGGTCTCGACGCCCTCGGCCGTCACGCGCATCTTCAGCGCATGCGCCATCGCGATGATGGCGGCCACCAGCTCGGCGCTGCGCGCGTCGCTGGGCAGCGGCGCGACGAAGGCGCGGTCGATCTTCACGCGATTGACCGGGAAGCGCGTCAGGTAGGACAGGCTCGAATAGCCGGTGCCGAAATCGTCGACGGCGATCTCCACGCCGAGCTGGCGGATCGACGAGACGGTGTCGAGCGCCGCCTCGGTATCGCCGAACAGCACGCCCTCGGTGATCTCGATCTCGAGCTGGTGCGGCGCGAGCCCGCTGTCGTCGAGCGCCTGCTCGATGATGGCCAGCAGGTTGCCGCGCCGGAACTGCTGCGGCGAGACGTTCACGCACACGCGCGGCGCGTCCTCGCTGTCGCGATGCAGGCGGCTGATCTCGCGGCAGGCGGTACGGATCGCCCATTCGCCGATGCGGTCGATCAAGCCGCTCTCCTCCGCGATCGGAATGAACTCGTTCGGGCTGATCTCGCCCGAGCGCGGATGACGCCATCTGAGCAGCGCCTCGACTTGCGCGATGCGGCCGGTCTCGAGCGTGACCTGCGGCTGGTAGGCGAGCCAGAACTGCTGGCGGTCGATGCCGCGCGCGAGCGCCGCCTCCAGCTCGAAGCGGCGCGTGGCGCGCAACTCGAGCGCGCTGGAGAACGGCACGGCGATGCCGTCGCCGGCTTCCAGCGCCGCGGACAAGGCCACGTTGGCGCGCCGGATCAGGGTATCGGTGTCCTCGCCCTGCTCGGGATAGGCGGCCGTGCCGGCATTGGCGATCACGTTGAGCGCGGCGCCGGCGAATTCGATCGGCTCGCCGGCCACCGCGACGATGGTCTCCACCAGCCGCCGCACCACCGGCTCCGCCTCGTCGCAGAGCAGCGCGAACTTGCCGTCGCCCATGCTCGCCACGCCATACAGATGCGGCACCTTGGTGCGCAGGCGCTCGCCCGTCACGCGCACGGCCAGCTCGACGCCGGGCAGCCCGAGCGCATTGCGGATCGTGCTGAGGCCGCCGATCTCCAGCAGCACGATGCTGAAGCGGCCGTCGGTGGCACGCGCGCGCGCGATGCGCAGGTCGAGCCGCTCGGCGAACAGCTTGCGGTTCGGCAGGCGCGTGGTGTCGTCGTAGTTGGCGGCGTACCAGAGCTCGCCGCCGGTCGGCGGATCGCTGTTCGCGCGGCTCATGAACACCACCCAGGCGTCGCCGGCCGGCTCGCGCCGATTGGCGGCGGTGACGCTGGCCGGCACGGCGTTGGCGGCAGCCCCGGCGGCAAGGCGCGACGGCGTTCGCGAGCGCGTGGTACCGGCAACATCGGCGCCCGCTCGATCGTCGCGTGGCGCCTCGCGCATGAGCTCGCGCCGGGCGCGC
>NZ_VWWC01000307.1:0-3844 GCF_011753175.1 Burkholderia sp. Cy-637
AGCGCCGCCGCGGCGGCCACCACGCCCGCCGCCATCGCCGCGCGCCACGCCGCGGCACGCGGGCTCCTCGAGAAGATGCTCTGCTTCATACGCTCACCAAGGGGCCGGGGTTCTTCAGGTACTGCGTGCGGATCGCGCGCGCCGACCAATAGGCCAGCGCGGCCACCAGCCCGGTGGGGTTGTAGCCGGTGCCCTGCGGGAAGGCCGAGGCGCCCATCACGAACACGTTGTGCACGTCCCAGCTCTGCAGGTAGCGGTTCAGCACGCTGGTGCGCGGATCGGTGCCCATCACCGCGCCGCCCACCAGGTGGGTGGTCTGGTACTGGCGTGCATCGAAATGCTGGCCGAACTCGCGGGTCCATACGCTGATCGCCTTGGGCCCCATCGCCTCGGCGATCTTGTGCATCTGCCCGGTGACGTAGCGCGCCATCCTGATGTCGTTGTCCTTCCAGTCGAAGGTCATGCGCAACAGCGGCTGCCCGTAGGAATCGCGGTAGGTCGGGTCGAGATCGAGGAACACGTCGCGATAGGACATGTTCGAACCGTGCGCGTCCATCGAGATGGTGTGCGCGTAGCTCTGCTTGACCGCCTTCTTCCACTGCGAGCCCCAGGCCGGCGTGCCGGGCGGCGTGGCGATCCCGCTGACCGGCTTGACGCCGGCCTGGTTGACCCACATCGGCGAGCCGCCGACGAAACCGAGCGGGCCGTGGTCGAAGTTGTCGGAATTGAAATCGTCGACCGCCACGCCGTTGCCGCCGGCGCCGACGAAGGGATTCGTGTAGGTGTCCTGGTCGAAGAAGGCCTTGATGGTCGACAGGTTCTGGTAGGCGAAATTGCGGCCCACCACGCCCTCGCCCGAGATCGGGTCGTAAGGCTTGCCGATGCCGGACAGCAGCAGCAGGTGCACGTTGTGATACTGGAACGCGGCGACGATCACCAGGTCGGCCGGCTGGAACACCTCGCGGCCGGCCGGATCGACATAGGTCACGCCGGTGGCGCGCTTCCTGGTGTCGTCGAGCTCGACGCGCAGCACGTGGCACTTCGAGCGCAGCTCGAAATGCGGCTCCTGCTTGAGCGCCGGCAGGATGTTCAGGTTCGGCGAGGCCTTCGAGTACATGTAGCAGGCATAGCCGCTGCAATAACCGCAGAAGTTGCACGGCCCCATCTGCACGCCGTAGGGATTCGTGTAGGGCCCCGAAGTATTGGCCGAGGGCAGCCGGTAGGGGTGCAGCCCGAGCGATCTGGACGCGTCGAAGAAACGCTGGGCGGAATAGGTGTTCAGCTGGGCGGCCAGCGGAAAGCCGTCGCTGCGATCGGCCTCGAACACGTTGCCGTCGCCCACCACCTTGCCGTTCACGCGGTAGGCCTGCCCCGAGGTGCCGAACACCTTCTCGGCGAAGTCGAAGTGCGGCTCGAGCTCCTCGTAGCTGACGCCGTAGTCCTGGATCGTCATGCCCTCGGGGATGAACTTCTTGCCGTAGCGCTCCTCGTAGTGGCTACGCAGGCGCAGTTCCTCCGGCATGATGCGGAAATGCACGCCCGACCAGTGCAGGCCCGCGCCGCCCACGCCCTCGCCGGGCAGGAAGGCCGCGAGTTGCCGGTAAGGCAGCGCCGTGTCGCCCGGCGCGTGGCGGATCGACAGGGTGGTCTTCGACAGGTCCAGGAACAGCTTCTTGCGGACGTTGTAGGTCAGCTCGTCGAGCGTGTTCGGATAGGCGCCGTCGGGATAGGTATCGCGGTACTCGCCGCGCTCCAGCGCGACCACCTTGAGACCGGCCTCGGTCAGTTCCTTGGCGAGGATCGCGCCGGTCCAGCCGAAGCCGACGATCACGGCATCGACATGCGGTTTCTTCTCGGCCATCAGCTGCGCTCCCCGTTGATCGACACCGGCCCGTAGGGATAGGGCTTGCCGTCCTGGTTGACGAAATCCATGAAGTCGGCGCGCGCGCCGGGGAAGCCGATCATCTTCCAGGCCGCCATGCCGCGATTGCCGCCGTGCACCGGATCGCAGAAATACCCCTCCCGCGTGTTCTGCAGCAACTGGCCGAAGAACACCTTGGCCGGCACGTCGCCGAGTTCGAGCTTGCCGGCCTCGAGCGCGCCCAGCACGGTGTCGCGCGTGGCCGCGTCGAGTTCGGCGAAGGGCTTGCCGTAGGCGGTGCGGCTGTAGCGATCGACCGCCGCGATGCCGAGCCGGTAGATGTCGCGCGGCACCAGCTTCAATTGGTAGCCCAGCTCCGGCGCGCCCTGCTGGAACGGCCCCTGCATGTACCAGGTCGCGCCGTGCGCATAGGGCGTCTCCATCTGGCGATCGATGAACTCGGGCGCGCCCGCTTCGAGCGCGCCGGGCCCTTCGGCGTCGGCCGGGATCAGCCGGTCGCAGGCGGCCTGCACGAAGGCCCATTCGGCGGCATCGAAGAAACGCGGCTTGTAGGGGCCGGCATCGGCGCGCGCGCCGGCGGACTGCGCCGGCGCCGAGCCTTCGTGCCTGCCGAGATCGCAGCCGGCCAGCGAGGCGGCCGGCACCAGCGCGATGCTGGTCTGCAGGAAGCGGCGCCGCGAGCCCGGTTTGTCGGGTGGGGTGGTCATGATGGTCCGTTCTGGGTTGGGGCGACGGGTCGGGCGCGTGCCGTTCGGCACGACGTCCTCACCGATCGTCGCGCCCCGCCGCTGCCCGTTATCTTGAAAAATAGGCGATCCAGACAAGACACCTACATTTCGTTTGGCTCGCGCATTATAAATGGAACCGGTTCCATTCGATAGCGCGCACCGACAACGGCTTGTTTCAGATCGGGACATAATCGGCGCGGACGGTGCCGGATCGCGCACCGCCGCGACGGATCAGCGGGCGTAGAACTCGCTGTCGAGGTGCTGCCAGTCGGCGCAGCCGGCCGGCGCCTGGTCGACCGCCACGCCCGCGTATTGCGGTTTCGGCGAGCTGACGTCGATCGTCAGCGTCACCTGGCGGCCGTCGGCGAGGTCGCGGAACACGCTGGTGTCGACGCTCTCGCCGTTGCGCAGGAAGGTGGAATCGTCGCCGGCCGCGTCGGTCTTCGAGACGCGATGCACCACGCCCGCCAGCGTCGCGTGGCAGGCGCCGTTCGCCACGCGCAGCTCGTAGGCGTAGCGGCGCTTGCCGCCCGGGTCCTGCCCGGCATCGCGCAGCACCAGGGTGGTGGTGGTCGAGGTGCCCTGCGCGCGCAGCGTGAGCGCGCCGGTGCCGGCCGCCGCGTGGGCAGGCTGGCCCGCCAGCATCGCGCCGGCCGCCAGCGCCAGGCCGGCGAGGCGCGCCGCGCTGCCGGCTCGTGCCGATGTCTTCATGCTTGGTCTCCCGAATCCGTCGAAGGCCCTTCGCCAGCGGGCCGATATTCCTCTAACGCCGCCGCGCGCGATTGCGCCGACAGACGAGAGATTCCAGGCGAGAGATTCCGCAATGGAAGGCAGGCCGTTTCGCCGCCGGGATCGACCGAGCCCCTGCCGCTCAGGCCTCGCGCCGCGCTGGTTCGATCGTCACCCAGTAGCGCGTGCGATAGACCACGCGCACCGGCAGCGTGGCCGGCAAGGCGGCCAGGATGTTGTCGGTATTGTCGATCTGGAAGGCGCCCGTGATGCGCAGCTCGGCGACGGCGGGATCGCAGCGCAGCAGCCCGGGGCGATAGCGCGAGAGTTCGGCCGCGAAGGCGCCGACCCGCATCCGGTCCGCGAACAGCACGCCGCGCGACCAGTCGGCCGCATGCGGATCGGCCGGCCCGCTCGCGCCGATCGCGTCGGCCGAGAAGCACAGCTGCCGGCCCGCGTCGAGCCGGCGCCGCAGCGCGGGCGCGGCGGCCGGCGTGATCTCCAC
>NZ_VWWC01000308.1:0-3819 GCF_011753175.1 Burkholderia sp. Cy-637
GCACGGCTGGCCGCGCGAGACGGCGCCGCGCGCCGCCGCGCCGGCGAGGCATCGCCGCACGAGCACGCCGCGCCCGCTGCGCGCGCTCTACGCCGAATACGCGCTGAACGCGGCCGGCTGGGTGCCGCACATGATCTTCCTGGTCGACTACGTCACGCGCGGCCTCGGCCAGAGCCTGCAGGTGGGCGCCGAATACTGGGTGCTGTTCGGCGTCGGCGCCACGCTGGGGCCGGTGCTGGCCGGCGCGCTGGCCGACCGGATAGGCTTCGGCCACGCGCTGCGCCTGGCCTTCGTGCTCGAGATCGGCGGCGTGGCGATTCCCGCGCTCGGGCTCGGGCCGTTCTGGCTGATGCTGTCGAGCGTGGTGGTCGGCGCCTTCGTCACGGGCACCGTGCCGCTGGTGCTGGGCCGCCTGCACGAGCTGCTCGCCCATCATCCCTCGCAGCAGGACCCGGCGTGGCGCACCGCCACGGTCGGCTTCGCACTGTGCCAGGCGCTCGCCGCCTACGGCCTGTCCTACGTGTTCTCGCAGAACGGCGGCGACTACCGCATGCTGTTCGCGATCGGCACCGCGGCGATGGTGCTGGCGCTCGCGATCGACCTCGTCGTCGGCATCCAGGCCCGCAAGGCCTGAACCCCGCACGGCTCACCCAAGGAAGACGCCACCATGTCCCGCCCCGCCGCCGCTCCCGAGCTCGCCGTCCCGCCCGTTTCCACCCAGCCGCCCGAGGCGCGCGCCTACGTCGAGCGCAACGCCGCCTACTGGCGCCGCAACCTCGCCGTCTGCGTGTTCGGCTCGTTCACCACCCTGGTGAGCCTGAGCATGCTGCTGCCCTTCCTGCCGCTCTATGTCGAGCAGCTCGGCGTGCATTCGCCGGCCGGCATCGTGCAGTGGTCGGGCGTGGCCTTCGGCGCGACCTTCTTCGGCACGGCGATCACCGCGCCGCTGTGGGGGCGCCTGGCCGACCGCTACGGCCGCAAGCCGATGCTGGTACGCGCCGCGCTCGGCATGGCGGTGGTGATGTCGCTGATCGGCATCGCGCACAGCGTCGCGCAACTGGTGGCGCTGCGCCTCGCGGCCGGCCTGATCGGCGGCTACGCCTCGGCCTCGATCGTGATGGTCGGCACCCAGGCGCCGCGCGAGCGCGCCGGCTGGGCGCTCGGCGTGCTGTCCACCGGCGCGCTGGCCGGCAACCTGGTGGGGCCGCTGGTGGGCGGCTTCCTGCCGGGCCTGGTCGGCATTCGCGGCACCTTCTTCGTGGGCGGCGCGATGATCGCGGTGGCCGCGGCGGCCACCATCGGCCTGGTGCGCGAGGATTTCGACCGACGCATCGACGCGCGCCGCCACGGCGCCGGTGCCACGAAGGCCGGCCAGGTCGCCATGCCGCGCGCCGCCGGCCGCGCCGCGCTCGGCGCGCTGCTGCTGACCGCCATGATGGTGCTGCTCGCCAACATGTCGATCGAGCCGATCATCACCGTCTACATCGGCCAGCTCGGCGTGGCGCATGCCGCGCTGGCGCGCACCGCCGGCATCGTGATGGCCGCCTCGGCCTTCGGCAGCATGCTGACCGCGCCGCGCCTGGGCGCGCTGGCGGATCGCATCGGCGGCTGGCCGGTGATCATCGGCTGCCTGCTGGTGACGGGCCTGGTGATGCTGCCGCAGGCCTTCGTCACGCACTGGTGGCAGCTCGCCGTGCTGCGCGGCGCGATGGGCATGTCGCTGGCCGGCCTGCTGCCGGCGATCGCCAAGCTGGTGCGCCATTCGGTCGAGGAACACCGCTCCGGCAGCGTGCTCGGCTACCTGCAGTCGGCGCAGTTCTCGGGGCAGGTGGTGGGGCCGCTGATCGGCGGGCAGATCGGCGCGCATGTCGGGCTGCATGCGGTGTTCTTCGTCACCAGCGCGTTGCTGGTGCTGTGCGCGGCGCTGAATGCCTGGATCCACTTCCGGGGCCGGATCGCCAGTTCGGTGGCACGCTGAGGCAGACTGCGGCGGCGTTCGGCGATATCGCTCCGGATCGGCGCAAATCTCGCGCCCCGCCCGGCATTGCTGCGTCGCACGAATTATTTTTTCGGGCTTGGCGCGGGACTATTGACGTGCGATAACCGGGTTATCCCTTAGTCACCCGGAGCAAGACGATGGCCACGCTCGAGGCGTTCCGCTCGGTGCTCGACGACGCGCACACGCCGGAAATCATCCGCAACCACATCATCGATTCGCTGCAGTACGCGCTGCGCAACTACGGCCAGGTGTTCACCACCAAGGAAGTGGAATGGCTCAGCACCTGGGACGATCCGCGCATTCCGCTGGCGGCGCGCAAGGAGATCGCCAAGCGCGAGCCGGCGCACGCCGACTGAAGCACTGGGGCTGATGCACCGGGGCTGAAGCATTGAGGCAGCGGGTCGGCCGTGCCGCGCGCACGAGCCGGCCCGCGTATCGGCCGCGGCCTGCGCCGCCGATGCGCCACGAGGGCCCGCGCCGTCCATCGGCGCGGGCCCTCGCGTTCATTTGAGCCCGAAGTCGACGCGCGTGGTCGCGCCCTTGTCCTCGATGCCCTTGGCGTCGAGCCTGGGCGCCACGATGAACATCCGGCTCGCATCCACCTTGCCGTCCAGGTACTGGCGCACCGCCTGCGCGCGCTGCTGGGCCAGCTCGCGCAGGGCCGCGTCGTCGGCCGGCGCGTGCGCCTCGAGCGCGGCCTTCATGTCCGCGTCGGGCAGCGCCTTCTGCATGCCGATCAGGTTGCGCGGCTTCTTGAAGTCGGCCGCCTTGTAGGCCTTGGTCAGGTACTTCGTGTATTCCTCCGGCGTGACCTTGACCGTCATCGGGTCGATGCTCTCGCCCTGCCCCACCACGTCCTTGAGCTTCTGCTGGCGCACCAGGCGCTCGACATAGGCGTCGCGAAGGCCCGGCGCGTCGCGCGCGGGATCGACGCGGCCCGTCAGGTCGAGGCGGATCGAGGGCTTCTCGGCCAGCATCTTCGAGATGGTGTCGAGCTTCTGCCTCGAGGCGTCGGTGAGCGTGGCCACGCCCGGCGCGAATTCGACGTAGCCGAGTTCCTCGCCGTTGCCGCCGAAGGCGCTGGCGATCAGCGAGAACGGCGCCGTCACCGCCTTCTTCAGCAGGTTCAGCACGGCATGCCAGATCAGCCCGCCGATGCTGAACTCGGGGTTCGACAGCGAGCCCGACACGGGGATGTTCACGTCGATCTCGCCGCGCGAGTTCTTCAGCAGCGAGATCGCCAGGCGCACCGGCAGCTTGGTGGCCGTGTCGTTGTCGATGTGGTCGCCGAAGGTGAGCTGGTCGATGAAGATGTGGTTGTTGGCGCTGAGCTGGTCGTCGGCGAGCTGGTAGTGCAGGTCGACGTTGAGCTTGCCCTTGGTGATCGGGTAGCCGGCGTACTTCGCCGAGTAGGGCGTCAGGTTGGTCAGCTCGATGCCGTGCGCCGAGGCCGTCAGGTCCAGCGCCGGCTTGGCGATCAGCGGATTGACCGAGCCCTTGATCGAGATCGGGCCGTTGCCGGCCAGGCTGGCCGCGATGTCGACCGGCGCGCTGGTCTGCGAATCGGTACCGAACGCGCCCACCGTGCCCTTGATCGCCACCAGGTCGGCCGTGTAGTTCGGGCGGATGAAGTTGTCGGTATAGGTGACGCGGCCGTCCTGCAGCACCAGTTCGCCGAAGCGCATCCGCACCGGCTGGCTCGGCGCCGGCGCGGCCTTCACCACCACGCTCGGCACCGAGGCCGGCAGCGGCGCGGCGGCGCCCGAGGCGGCGTTGGCCGAGGCCAGCGTGCCGGCCACGCTGGAGGCGGCCGAGGCCGG